>NZ_JAVLBN010000011.1:0-60559 GCF_031581065.1 Salibacter sp. | reverse complement strand
GTGTAAACCATTTGATGCATCCTGGGTAAATCCTCAGAACGCTGAATAGCCGTACCGATATCCTGCGTCATATAGACAGCAGTTCCATCAGCACGGAGTAATAGTTTTTCATCTAAACCCTCTCCAGTCAGATCCACCCAAATTGAGCCGTTGTCTTTTTCAAAGAAATTCCCCTCTTTGAGCCCTTTCTTCACAACATCTCTTCCCTTAAGGTAAGTTTCTGATTCATAGTACAGCTTATCAAAATCAACTCCCATGGTGTTGTAGGTAACATCAAAACCCTGGTAAACCCAGTTGTTCATCCTCTCCCACAAGGCTACAGTTTCTTCATCGCCCTGCTCCCACTTTGAAAGCGTTTCACGGGCTTGCTTCATAATGGGAGCCTGTTCTTTTGCGTCATCTTCAGTAACTCCCTGAGAAACAAGTTCTTTAATTTCCTCTTTATAAACCTGATCAAACTTCACGTAGTAGTCGCCCACAAAGTGATCGCCCTTTTGGCCGGCTTCTTCAGGGGTCTGACCATTACCGTATTCCTTCCACGCAACCATGCTCTTGCAAATATGAATTCCGCGGTCATTGATGATTTGTGTATTGACAACATCATGTCCGTTTGCTTTGAGTATCTTGCTCACGGAATAGCCAAGAAAAATATTACGCAAGTGCCCCAGGTGAAGCGGTTTGTTTGTGTTAGGAGAAGCAAACTCAACCAAAACGGTTCTGCCCGAGTTTTCTTTGAGTCCGAAACGCTCATTCTCGATAGCGCTTTTAAGCGTATTCCTCCAGAAGTTTTCACTGAGCGACAGATTCAAAAAACCTTTGATCACATTGTAATCTTTGATTTCCTCAATATTGTCCCGAAGGTAATCACCGAGCTTTTGCGCAGTATCCTCAGGCTTTGAACGCGTAATGCGCAAGAAGGGAAAAACATTGAGTGTAAAATCACCCTCAAATTCTTTTCTGGTCTTTTGAATTTGAATTTGTTTTTCATCAGGTTTTGATCCGTAGAGTTCTTCAAAACCCTTTACCAACGTGGTGTGTAGTTGATCGAGAAGCGCTTGCATTATAAGTTATTTTCGATTGCTGGTGTTAATTCTTCTAGAACATCAAAAGCTGTTTCGGCCATTTTATTTTGTTTTTCATCGAGTGTTGGGTTCACTTCAACCATTTCAAAACAACCTACTTTTCCAGTTTCGATGAACTTTTTCATGATGTGAGTTACTTCTTTGTCGTCAAATCCTTTGCTGACTGGCGTACCTGTTCCTTTTGAAATGAGATCACAATCCATGCTATCTACATCGAAAGTTATGTAGATTATATCACAATGACGCAATTTTTCGATGGCTTCATCAACACAGGTATCCAATCCTCTGTAGCGAACTTCCTCAACTCTGTAGTTAGGAATGTTGTGCTTTTTCATGATAAAGTCTTCGGGTTCTTCAGTATCGCGAACACCAAAGAAAACGAGATCCTCTGGATTGAACTTGGGGCAAATTCCACCCACATTTTTCAATTGTTCCCAGTACTTCTTTGTTTCTTCATCGATGTCATTGATCTTGCGCTCTTCATTGTCGTGACCCAGCGCTGTTGCGAGTGGCATCCCGTGTACATTACCTGATGGTGAGGAATAAGGTGAGTGAAGGTCTCCGTGAGCATCAACCCAAACTACACCAACACGCTTATCAGGATGAGCCATTTTGAGTCCGGCTATTGAAGCACCTGCGGTAGAGTGGTCTCCACTCAAAACAACCGGAAATTCACCTCCGTCAATTGTTGCTTTTACAGCATCGGCTGTGGTTTCATATATCCTGGCAATATGCTCAATGTTTTTGGCATAAGGCGTATTGGTACCATTGACTAGTTCATCATTCAGATCCGGAAGCACCTTCATTGGGTGTTTTTTGAAGTAATCACTTCGCTTGTTCAGTGATGCGATTTTCACTGCTGCTGTTCCGAGGCTGGCTCCACGAGTTCCGGCACCCAGCTCTGAATTCATGTTGAGTATTTTTATAGCCATATATCGAGATTTTTTGAGGCCGCAAAGGTAACGTTTTTGGGAATTGAGCCCGGTACATTTAGAGTTTTCACTCAACACCGGGCAATACACTAACAAAATGATTACTTTAGCGACATGCTGAGAATTAGCTTGTATGTTGCAATTATTCTTTTGGCTCTGACCAATTGCAGACGTGAACTAGATGCTCCGTCCTGGGACGTGGATGGCTATGTGCCACTTGCTTCAGCTAATTTACGCATTCAGGATGCTATTGCTGATTCGCTAAAAGAAATAGGATCTGACCAGGAAATAACACTGGTTTACAAGAGTAACTTATTCGAATACAAAATCGATTCGCTCATCAAAATCCCTGATACTTCGAGAACTGAGAGCTTCAGCATCCCTATTGGGCAAGTGAATTTATCGCCCGGTCAGGTTTTTATGGCTGACACTATTGAAAACAACTTAAATGCTGATAATGCTCAGCTTAGATTTGCAGTTGTGAGAGAAGGAATCATCGAACTCGAGTTACAATCGACAATGAATACGCCCACTATTTTCACTTATGATATTCCAAATGCTACAAAAAATGGAGTTCCTTTTTCATTCATTGATACGCTGAGTGCCGGAACTCAACAAAACCCCACTACTGAAACGAGAAGACTCGATATATCAGATTATACGATTGATTTAACAGGTAAAGACAACAATACAACGAACACGTTTTACGGTGTTTACGAGATAAGGACGGCTCCTTTTGGCAACCCGATTACGATCACGCCTGCTGATTTTGCATCACTGACATCAACATTTACGGGCATTCTGCCGGAATATGCAAAAGGCTATTTTGGCAACCGCACATTTGAAATTGATGAAACTACAGAAACTGATATTTTCAAAAACTTTAAGAGTGGCTTGCTTAGTCCGGCCGAAGGAAGACTCAACCTTCGCATAAAAAATGAAGCCGGAGTTGATTTTGGAGTAGATCTAAAAACAGTTGCAGGAGCTAACACCAACACAGGACAATCTGTCAATCTCGATCACTTTGTAACACAAAATAATGTAAAACTGAGTCGCTCACTTGAGAGCGGGAGTGGCTATCCACCAATTAGACCGAGCAATTACAATGCAGTTATTAATGAACAAAACAGTAATCTGCCCGAGTTCATAGGTGTACTGCCAAAAGAGTTTAAGCTTGTTGGTGAAGTAGAGCTCAATCCGCTTGGAAATATTTCGAGCGGCAATGACTTCGCGTATTTTGGAACCGGATTTGAAATGAACATCGATGCTGAAATCCCGCTCAGGTTTAATGCTCAGAACCTCATTTTTCAGGATACTACTGAGTTTTCGATCGACAGCGATTCGAAAGAAGACACAAAACGGATAAATGGCGGATATTTACTGGTTCATTGCTTCAACCTCTACCCTATTGAAGGTGAACTACAGGGATATTTCATGGATTCTACCAACACGATTGTGGACTCATTATTTACAGAGGATTTGGGTTATTTGTCTGGTGGAATTATCAATAACGATCAGAACCGCGTTACCAACAGAAGTGAAAGTACAATCCGCGTGCCGCTAACGCCACAAAAAATCGACAACTTGTATGAAGCTTCTAAAATTTGGTTCAACGCGAAGCTGAACACGACAAACCAGCCAGACTCACTTACCTTTTACGACAACTACGACCTCAACATCAAGCTTGTAGGCGACTTCAACTATCAACTCGAAGCTGATTTATGAGAATTTGGATCATAGCAATTTCAGTATTGTGGAGTGTTTGTACCGTAGCGCAAACCCGTTATTTTGATGCTGCTCCTCAGCTAGATGACAATAAACTTGCAATTGAGTTCAACACTGAATTATACGCTTCATCAAACGCTATCTCAAACCAGTTTTTATACGGATTTATTTCGGGTGGTAAAATTTCATCTTCAACCCAGGAAATGATGTTGAAAAACACAAGCCATAAAAACAGGTTAGGACTTGATTTTAATACCGGTTTTTCTGTTCATTTAAAACCTGATAATCAAAATAAAATCACTTATCACTTTGGTGTTCATGACAGGCAACACGCAAATGCATCATTCAGCGGAAACGCTTTTAAGTTATTGATTGATGGAAACAAACAATTTGCAGGAGAGGAAATCGATATGAGCGATTTTTCTTTTTCAATGCTTCGTTATCAACAAATAAGAGCCGGTATTTCCTGGAAATACAAACCTGGTAAATCATTTCACCTCTCAGCATCATTCCTCAATGGTGAGCAGTACCAATCTGCTCAAATGGATTACCTTACTCTATACAGCTCAGCTTACGGAGATGAAATCAGGTTTAATGGAGGAGGCGCAATCTACCAGACTGACCCTGAAAACAAGGGTTTTGCCAAATCAAATGGCTATGGAGCATCCATCGACATACAGCACGACTGGGAATTAGCGCTCGGTCAGAGCCAAAACGGCCGGCTGAGTGTGGCTCTGAACGACATAGGTTTCATAGCTTTTGATGGAAATTCTCGTAAACAAGAAATCGACACGCTATACAGCTTTAAAGGAACGCAACTGGGAAATGTAATTTTACCCTTTGATACCAGCTACACTTTTATCGGTCCTGATTCAGTCGCTGATGATATTTTGCAGAAAAAAGACACAACCGGTTACAATGTAATGTTGCCCGGCTGGTTCAGAGTTAATTTGTATCAGCAATTTGAACGTTTTGATGTAAAAGCCGGATTTCAGGCCAGATTTAACGCAAGCCAAAAACCTTACTTCTACGTAGAATCAAAGTATTTTTTGAATGAAAAATGGAAATTGGGTGGAATCCTTGGTGCCGGAGGTTACAGCAACTTTAACATAGGAACAAGTGTGGAATACTCAACTGATAAAATCACCTTGCAAGCTTTGAGCCAACACCTTGAGAGTGTCGTGGTTCCTTCCAGGCTGGGAGGTTTGAATTTGCAGATTAGAGCAATTGTCAAAATCTAAAAAGGGAGCACTCAACCAAACACATAAACCACTAATCCACTAACCTAATCAAATCAAAATTTGAGCGCCCCCTCTAATCTTTTTAAGCTTTTTCTTTAACTAAGAGCTCTTTTTCGATGACTTCTACAAGAGTCTCTTTTGGTAATGCTCCTGCCTGCATCATCGGCTGACCTTCCATCGGAACGAAGAGAATACTCGGGATTGAGCGGATTCCGAAAATTGAAGCCAGCTCCTGCTCTACTTCAGTATCAACTTTGTAGATGTCAACTTTTCCCTTGTAATCTTCTGATAATTCTTCAAAAATTGGTGCTACTGCTTTACACGGCCCGCACCAGTCTGCATAAAAATCTATAACAGCAGGTCTTTCACCGTTGTATTCCCATTCCTGCGTTTTTGTATAATCGAAAAACTTTTCTTTAAAACCTTCTTTTGTCAATTTGCTAGTAGCCATAAATATCTCGTTTAAATTTGTGTACAAAAGTAGTTTGGGATAAACATTTGTACAGTAACCCAAATCACATATAAAAAATCATATATAATTTTACGTCAATAAAACACATAAGTTCCATGAGCATTTGGTTTAAAAACAACATAAACCTCGAAGACTTAAAAGGTATCGAGTCAAACACTATACACGAGTTAATAGGCATTGAAGTAACTGAGTTGACAGATAACAGTATTTCAGGTAAAATGCCCATAGATCACCGCACAAAACAGCCGGCCGGCATTCTACACGGTGGAGCATCAGTCGTTTTAGCCGAGGGATTGGGTAGCATTGCCAGCAATCTCATTATCGATCAGAGCCGGTTTTACGCTGTTGGGCAAAACGTGAATGCGTCACACATCAGGCCCGGAGTAAAAGGCTTTGCAAATGGAACAGCTACTCCTATTCATATTGGTAGAAGAAGTCATTTGTGGGAGATTAAAATTACCAATGATGAGGGAAAACTCATTTGCATTAGCCGACTTACAATGGCTATTTTACCGAAGGAGTGATTTTGAGTATTTGACCGTTTTGCTTTTTAGGTTCTGACCATAACGTATATTTGCGTAAATACACCGAGTTCATGAAGCTTTCATACGCTGAAGAAAATTATTTAAAAGCTATTTACCGCTTGAATAGACAAAGTGAGAGTGGCACCAGTACGAACGAAATTTCACACTACGTGGAAACCAAAGCCTCCTCAGTTACTGATATGCTAAAGCGGCTGGCCAAAAAAGAAATGGTCAACTACAAACCTTACCAACCAATAACGATTACTGAAGCAGGTCGTTTAATGGCGATTAAGACCATTCGAAAACACCGGCTTTGGGAAGTATTCCTGGTTGAAAAACTGAACTTCAAATGGGATGAAGTACACGAAATAGCTGAAGAATTAGAACATATTCACTCTGATAAACTCATCAACAGACTGGATGACTTTTTGAACAAACCCACTCATGATCCGCACGGTGACCCAATCCCGGATGCAAATGGAAACATCGAACACCACAAAGACATCACCATTGCCGATTTAGTTGAAGGACAAGTCGGGATGATCATCGGGTTAAAGGATACAAGCTCTGAGTTTTTGCAGTTTTTGGATAACAGCCAACTCACTTTGGGTAAATCCATTAAAGTTGAAGAGGTAACCGGTTATGACGGGAGTGTCACCATTACGATTAATATGACGACCAGAAAAACCATCTCTCACCAGGTTGCTAAAAACCTTTACATCAAAAAGTTAACACGTTAATGAAAAAGATCAATATCCAAAATAAAAAGGCGAAGTTCGAATATGAGTTTGTCGAAAAATTCACTGCCGGGTTGAAACTGCTGGGCACTGAAATAAAATCGATTCGTGAAGGAAAAGCCAGTATTAAAGAAGGATATTGCACATTTGAGAATGATGAGCTCTTCATCTACAACATGCACATCACTGAATATGAAAATGCGAGTTTTAGCAACCACGAGCCAACACGCAAGAGAAAACTTCTCCTCAACAGACGGGAACTCGACAAGATGAAGAAAAAGGTGAATGAAAAAGGTTTCACCATTGTTCCTACTCGTTTATTCATTAGCGATAAAGGTTTTGCAAAGCTCAATATTGCGTTAGCTAAAGGGAAAAAGATTTACGATAAACGCGAATCCATCAAACGAAAAGACGACAAACGTAAAATCGACAGGGCTCTGAAAAACATATAGACCCTTATTTTGTTTCGTTTATTTATTATCGCCAAAATTTAATTTCATAAATAGTGATATTTATATTCGTCAACCTATATTGCTAATCATTTGGACAGGTACAGTTTTTTGAGTAATTTCAACCTGTTAATAACCAAACTTTACCGCGAGAAATAAACATAATGACAAAAGACCAAGACGAAAATGATCATAGAAGAGCTGAAGAATTAAAAAAATACTCAATCCTCGATACACTTCCTGAAGAAGACTACGATAACATAACCAGAATTGCTTCTCAAATTTGCAACACCAAAATTTCACTCATAAGTCTATTAGATGAAAACAGGCAGTGGTTCAAGTCTCATCATGGAACAGATCTTAAAGAAACTCCCATTGAACATTCTTTTTGCCATCACGCAATTGAAGATAAAGATGAAATGTACATTGTTACCGATGCCAGAGTTGATGAAGAGTTTAAAAAAAACCCTTTAGTCAAAGGTGAAACTAACATTGTATTTTATGCAGGTGTACCGCTCACATCAGAGAAAGGAATCCCGCTTGGCACCCTTTGTGTCATCGATGAAAAACCTAAAAAACTCAGCGATAGTCAGATCTCAACACTCAAGGCTTTGGCTAAACAGGTGATCAACCTGCTAAAGTTGAGGAAAAACCAGGTAGAATTAGAAAATTCAATGCGTTCTTTAAAATCTAAAAATGAAGAACTCGAAAGGTTTGCTTACATCGCTGCTCACGATATAAAATCACCACTCAACAATATTTTCTCGCTTTCATCAATGATTGCTTCTTCAAAAGGAAATTCAATGGATGATGATACTTTAGAAATGGTTCATTACATTGAAGATTCTTCACAAAAACTAATCGATCTTGTTAACGGTTTACTGGAATACAGCAAAGCCGATAACTACTTGAAAACAGAAAGGGAAGAATTACCTGTTTCACAGTTTAAAAATGATATTTTGAACTTTTATTTAGATGATGATAAGTCTAAAATAAAATTCAACTCTAACCCAGATGTCCTTTTCACAAACAAAATTGCACTACAGCAAATCCTACTCAACTTGATAGGTAATTCTATCAAGTATAACGATAAGGAGACAACAAAAATCGTTATCAACATCACTGAAAATCCTGGTGAGTACCTTTTTGAAGTAAGTGATAATGGACCGGGCATACCGGAAAGCCACCAGAAAAAAATCTTTAATATTTTCCACCGTGTCAATGACACCAATGATGATTCAGGAAACGGCATTGGTTTAGCTACCGTTAAAAAACTCGTTACCTCACTTGGTGGTTCTATTGAAGTGCACTCTAAAGAAGGGGAAGGAGCAACTTTCAAGTTTTACATTTCAAAATAGCCTATGAAGCAGGATCATCTAAAAAAACTTGAAAACCTTTACTATGCTGCCCCTATCAATGAAGCGTTAAATCCAACAATTTCAATCTCTGAAAAACGCACAACTATTGAGCAGTTTATCGGTCAGAGCCAATGTCACGCTGGCAATTTTGCCCATGGCTCAGTCATTTTCAAATTGCTCGATGATGCGGCTTATTTCGCTGCAGCCACATCTCAAACTGAATTTTTTCTCGTTACAGCATCTTATGACATAAAATTCAAAAATCCGGCTCCTGTTGGTCGTTATAAAGCAATTGGAGAACTGATTGATTCATCCGGGAGAATGCTAACAGCTGAATCAAAAGTCATCGATGAAAATGAGCAGGTCATCGCTAAAGGAAAAGGGCTTTTTATCCCCACAAAGCAACCGCTTTCAGATTTAGCAGGGTATTCCTCATAGTACTGTTAAAAACATTTTTCAATCTGCCTGATTTCACTAACCGAATACAATACTTTTCAACTGTATTCTCAACACACTGTGATAATGAAAAAAATAGCACTCGTTTTGGCAGGAGCATTTTTGGCTCTGACCGTTACTGCTCAGCGAATGACCGATGAAGAATTCAGCGAAACTTTTAAAAAAGGTATTCTTCATTTGAGTAACAACAAGCTGCAATTAGCTGAAGAAAATTTTAAAACGCTCCATCAGGAAGATGAAGACAATAAGAATGTGACATATCTTTTGGGACAGGCTTATGCCAGGCAGGGGGAGCAATTACCAAAAGCTATAGAGCTGTTAAAATCTTCAATTAAAGCTTACTCACCCAATTACAAAAAAACTGATCCCACCGAAAAACGAGTATCAGAATACGCCTATTACTATTTATTGATGGCTTATAGCAAAAATGGCGATTGCGACAAAACCCTCGATGCTCTCAACCAATTTTACACGGTTTATAGCTACGAAAACGAATGGTATTTGGTTGATGCGCAGGAACTCTTCAGGAATTGCAAACCAAAAGAACCTGAGGCTGAGCCTGAAGAGCAAATCGTACAGGAAGAAAAGCCGGTCAAAAAAGACGAACCAAAGCCGTATAAATATCCTGAGCAAAAACACATCATAGGAACCAAAAATGTTCAATACACTTACAAGGGAACCGAGTGGGGAATTCAGGTAGCTGCTGTTCTCGATCCTGTTTACACGTATGAATTCCCGGGTTTGAGAAACATTGAAGTGTACATGGACAACAACGGTGTTTACCGCTATATCATCGGGCACTTTATGTTTAAGTCGCAAGCTGAGCGACTCCTGAAACTCATACAGAAAAAAGGATACAACGATGCTTTTCTCGTAAACGTGAAAGACAAGCAAAAATTCAGTGAGCAGGTTATCACGATCGATCAGGACAACGTAAATAAAAAGATTGTGGGAAAGATCGATTTCAGAGTGCAAATTGGAGCATTTAGAGGAGATACTATCCCCGACCACCTGATGGAAATCTACCTCAAACTTGACAGTATTTCAGAAACGCAGGTCAACGACTTAACGATCATGACCGTTGGGTCATTTGACACTTACGAAGAGGCCTCTTTCTACAAGGAACTCGTACAGGATTTAGGTGTAAAAGACGCTTTTGTTGCTGCGTTTAATTACAACCGAAAAGTTGATTTACGACACGCCATCATGCACATCAAAGAACAACAAAAAGCTATTGAAACCCGCAAGAAAAAAGAAAGTGAAACAACCAGCCCATGATACGAACAATTATTCTAGCATTGACAATTCTCCCGCTAACAGTATTCGCACAACAATTCCCTAATATTCAAACGGAAAACCTCAACGGTAAAAAGGTGATGTTACCCTCAGATCTGCCTGAGAAAAGTACGGTACTTGGAATCGCCTTTTCACAAAAAGCGCAGGAAGACATGGCTACGTGGATTGAACCTGTTTACAAGCAATTCATCGACAAATCTGGACTGGGAGCTATGATCTATGATGTAAACTCCAGGATGCTGGTGGCTTTTACAGGAGCTAAAAGAGCAGCTTCTCGCAAAGCTGAAAAGATGATTAAAAAGGCAACTGAAAACGATTTTTATCCTTATGTGCTCCTACATAAAGGAAGTTTCAGAGATTTTAAAGACGCTATTGATATAAAAGATAAGGATGAGTTTTACATCCTCATCCTCGATCCAAATGGTAAAGTCATTTTTAAAACTACAGGCCGATATACCGAAAACAAATTCGATAAAATCAGCCTCATAATTGAAGAATAGACTTAACGTCTCAATTCAATAAAGCCTTTAGGAGCGTAGAGTTTTCCATCTTCACCACGAGCTGTGATCTGATAGTAATAAATGCCCTCAGGACAAACATTACCGCTGTTTTCAGTTCCTTTCCACCTCAACTCAGGCGAGTTCGATTCAAAAACCACTGAACCGGCTTTACTGAGAATCACGATATTAAACTCCTGAATATTCTCCGTTTTCACCACAAATTCATCATTAATGTTATCTCCGTTTGGTGTGATGAAATTACCAACTTCAATGGATGAAGCCGGAACATCTTTGACCTCTTTTTCAGGCTGCTTTACATTTACCTTAATCTTATCCATGAACACTTTTCCATTGGCGTCTTCTCCCAAAAGCGTTACCGTGTAACTTCCCGGCTCATCATAGGTGTAATCAGCTTCAGTATTTTCAACCGGATCTGATCCATCACCAAAATCCCAGCGTGCACGCTTCAACGACTCTGAAGAACTCAACGAAACGGTGAGCGGTGCAGCACCACTGAGCGGACTCGCACTTATTTTTGATTTAAATGCTTCTTTGATCGTTTCTTTTTCAGCCTCACTTTTACCGATGTTAGCTACTTTGTCTGAAGCTGATGGTGAAACATTTTGCTCGCTTCCAGTTTCATTTGAACTACTACCGGTATTCGAATCACTGCTTTGGTCAGATCCCTGGGCAGAATCACTGTTTTTTACCTGATCAGCAGACTCGCTATTGCCTGAAGTGGTTTTGTTTTGCGTTGCTTTTTCTTTTTGGTCAGATCCATCCTGAGTCGATACCGGCTCATTCTCAAATTCAAAATTTTTAGATTTTCCAACGTTTGTTTCACTTTGGTCAATCATCTCTTCATTTTGTGCAACCGGCTGGCTATTTACTGATTCCGGATCTGACTGTGAAGAGAAATAAAATGCGGCCCCGGCAACTCCAACAACTGCAACTCCGGCAGCAATCCAGCCACCCACATTTCCCAGTCCTGCTGAAGAACCACCGGCTGTTCCGGCATTCATCTTTGATTGAACTCCCTGCCAAACCGAATCATCGACCGGCATTTCGTGTTTTTCAAACTTTTCCTTGAAAAAATCTGCTATGTTATCCTGTTTTTTCACGATCTAAATAGCTATGTTCTAGTTTCTTAATTGCTTCCTGTAACTGTAATTTTGCTTTCCTGTACTGCGATTTGGAGGTGTTTTCTGAAATCCCCATTTCATCGGCTATCTCCCTGTGAGCATAGCCTTCAATCGCATACATGTTAAATACTGTGCGATATCCATCCGGCAATTCCTGGATTAAATTGAGCAAATCCTGATGTGCCAAATGACTCGTCACTTTTTCATTAATCGGTTCGAGATAGCTGACGTTATCAAGGTCAACATTCGCCTCAAACTTCTTGTTCTTGCGCAAATGATCAAGACACGTATTCACTACTGTGCGCTTCATCCATCCTTCAAATGAACCGGTACTTTCATAACTGCTCATCTTTTGGAATATCTTGACAAAACCTTCCTGCAAAACGTCTTTAGCTTCGTCAGTATCTTTTACATACCGGCAGCAAATAGACATAAAAAGACCACCATAGCGATCAAACAACTCTTTTTGAGCTGCGCTATTACCCTTTTTACAGCGCTTTACAAGGTTTTCAAGATCCATTTGCTAATTCCTTTTCAATAGATGGAAGTTCAACGAAAATAGTTGCCCGATGTGGAAAAGTATCCCTTTCAATCAAATTTGTAAAGTTATCTGAAAGGTCGTGAAGAATTACTTTTTATAGCATTAATCATTTAAACGGTTGCAATGGTTTTAAAGTTTTGAATTGAAATTAAGCCATCCTTAGACGATAACACAGTAAATCTACTTTACAGGACGGAAAAAAATCGCCTCTGAGGAGGCTTGATTTATTCGCAACCGATTCATTTATTTATGTGCTCATGAGCTCGCCATTCGGCTCGGTTTTTTTATCTTTTTTATCAAGAAAAAAGATTGCTGATTTAAGCTAATCAAGAATTTAGTTTTGTCCTTTTGCCTTGATGCAAAAGGACGGAAAGATCAAGGCTCACGGAAACTTTGCTCGAATTTCTAGCAGTCAATCGTCCCGCAGCAAGTGCGTGGATGTAAGAGTCACTAAGTAGCTGATTTTTCAGCTACTAAGTTTTTCTAACACTATTTTTACTGAACTCGCAAACGCCTTTTGCGTGTTTTTCTTTTGAAAAACCCGAAGGCTGAGCTCAGGCACAGCAAAAATGTACGCTCACTCTGCTGAAATTACTACGCGTCAGTTCCCGAGGCCGTAAAAGCTCGTAAAATCATATCGGGAGTAAGCTGGATTCCGTTCTCGTCTCCGGCTTTTCGAGTTTAAAAAATCAAGCGTTCCCTGATTATACTATTAACCAAACCTCAATTCGTAGGTTGCGGCTCATCAGTTAGTGATATGCAGCGGATGTGCGAAGTGTTAGAGATTCTTAATCTGACCAAACCGTCAGATTATTGAAGCTCTTACATCCTCGTGACGAAAGGAACGGGAACGCGTTTCGAAGCGTAACCCAATCAGGATTTTTGTAATCAGACAGCTAATACCAATAGTTACTAATTACCATACCAACTTAGCTAGTTGAGCAAGGAACAAAGCGCGGAGCACATAATCCGACTGCAGTTTTCGCAACGAAGTGGAGAAAAATCGCCTCTGATGAGACTTGATTTTTATTCGCTAAATAATGATTTATAAGAAGCTCATGAGCTCGCCTTTCGGCTGGGTTACGTCCTTTGTGTCAAGTTGAGAGTTCACTCGAAATCCCGCTTATAACAGCGGGGACAAAGGACAATGAGAAAAAACTGTAAACAATAGCGAACTGCAGAAGAATCTATCTCCAAATATTTCCGTAAATTTGAGAAAATGCCACATGAAATGATCTCTAAAACAAAAGTTGAAGAACAATTAAAGTCGTTGCCCGATGAGTTTTCAGTTGAAGATTTAATTGAAAAACTGTATTCAACAGAAAAGGTCGACTTAGATGCTCATCAAATTGAAATGATCAAAATGAGTGAGCAGAACATCAAAGATGGCGACCTCCTTTCACAAGAAGAAATGAGAAAGCTCGACTCCAAATGGCTCGGCTAAAACTCTACTGGTCAAAAGTTGCAAAAGCTCAAAGAGACCATATTTTCAATTATTGGATTGAAAGAACAGGTTCTTTTTCGTATGCCAAAACACTGAATAAGTTAATAATAGCCAGAACGACCTTAATCAACGCATATCCTCAAATTGGAAAGAAAACTAATTACAGTGATGTTCGGGTCAGTATCATCAAGCACTACTCTATCATTTACATCGCTTTGAAAGATAAAATAATCATACTTGGTTTTTGGGACAACAGACAGGATTCAGCTCAATTGAAAAAATTCATTGAACAACAGTTTGATAAATAAACAACCACTTAAAATCACCCCAAAAACAAACGATCCCAAATCAACATCAACAAGCCCTAAACATGAATCGATACCCCGGCTTATCAGTTAGCGATATGCAGCGGATGTGCGTAGTATTAGGGGTTCTTAATCTGACATATTTGTCAGATTTTAGAAACTCTTATATCCTCGTGACGTGACGAACGGGATCGCGATTTAGAGAATGCACTATTGTACAGGACGGAGAAAAATCCCCTCTGAGGAGTCTTGATTTTTATTCGCTAAAAATATCATGAGCTCGCCTTTCGGCTCGGTTGGGTCCTTTGTGTCAAGTTGAGAGCTTACTCGAAATCCTGCTCAAAACAGCGGGAACAAAGGACAATAAAAAACAAGTAAAACAATCGACAAAAAATAAAACCTCACTTTAAGGCAATTCAAAATGATGAAGAAACCCAAATAAGCGAACCCCAAACAATTTCAAATAATAGGCTCATCACCCGATATTCTCAATTATCGGGTTTTAAGGCGATATTTTGAATTATCGGGTTTTTAGCCGATAATCGCTTTCATGATAAGTGTGATCACAGGTGATATTATCAATTCAAGGCAATTGAAAAACCTGAAACAGTAATCGGCCTTTCCCAATTTTTATACCTTTATAAACGCAAATGGATATCAACCCCATCATATTAGCGATACCGGTTTACTTCATTCTCATTGGAGTTGAAGTCCTTTACGATCGATTGAAACACAAAAAACGCTACCGCCTCAACGATGCTATTACCAACATCAGTTGCGGCATTACCGAGCAGGCAACAGGTGTTTTCATAAAAGTGTTTACCGTTGCTGTTTATCACTTTTTCTTTGTGAACTTCGCTGTTTTCTCCGTTCCGGAAACTGTTTTTTGGACTGTCATATTATTCCTAGGTGTTGACTTTTTCTATTACTGGGCACACAGGATGAGCCATCAAATCAATCTCTTTTGGATCGGGCACATTGTCCATCACCAAAGCGAGGATTACAATTTTTCTGTCGCATTGAGACAGGGAGCTCTGCAAAAAGTGTTTACTTCTGTGTTTTATATTCCGCTCGCTGTTATTGGTTTTAAAACAGAGTGGTTCCTTTTTATAGGAGCCTTTACAACGCTCTACCAGTTTTGGATTCACACTGAGATGATCGACAAACTACCGCGCTGGTTTGAGTTTATTTTCAACACGCCATCTCACCACCGCGTTCACCACGGGCGCAATGAAAAATACCTCGATAAAAATCACGCGGGTACATTGATCATTTGGGACCGGATGTTTGGCACGTTCCAAAAGGAAGAAGAAAAACCCGATTACGGTGTCACTTCTCAAACGGCAACATTTGATCCTATCAAGGCTCACATCGACCCCATAAAAGCATTGTGGCGAAACATGAATGCGTTCGATAAAAACACTGACAAACTACGGGTGCTTTATAAAAGTCCGGCATGGTTGGCAAAACAGCCGCAAATCGAGCTACCTGCTCACCCGGTTAGTAAATACGACAACACTGTAGGATCTGACCGTGGCGCATACATCCTTCTTCAATATGCTATCATATTAGGCATTACAGCATTTTTCTTATTCTGGTTTTCTACTTTTAGTGTAGCGACACAGGTATCATTCCTGGCGTTTATTCTTTTTTCGGTAATGTCGATCGGAAAATTACTCGACAAAACAAAAACCGGATCAAATCTCGAATTGATCAGGCTCTTTATTACGCTTATTTTTACGCTATCTGTATCTGTCAGCTCGATGTTTCCTCCATTATTCTCAAGTTCAATCATATTACTGGAAATGATTTCACTAATTTGGTTTTTCACTTTTGGCGTTTCGGCAAAGCCCGCAAAATCCTAAACAATTCAAGTGCTGCTGTTAATAACAAGTCTTCCCTGAAGCTCAAAATATCCTAACAATAGCTTTCTTTGTCAGTAATGAGAACCATTTTGTTTTTACTGCTATTGCTCTTCGCCAGTGTAGGTTTTGGTCAGAACCTCATCCCCAATGGCGATTTCGAGAAAAAACGGGGAAGACGATACACGCACAGGCCGTGGCGTTTCATCAACACAGTTGACCGTTTTGTCCTTGATGGTGACACGCGCAGGCCATACGGCACTGAAGACTGGCAACTACCACAACCGCAATCGGGAAACGTGTATGTGGGCATTAGGGTTTATGCCAAATACCGTGAGTTTTTGCAACTCCGCCTAACAGATGATTTGGAAAAAGGCATACGTTATTTATTTGAAATGTATGTTCACCCCAGCGAGCGGTACAATTCATATTTACGGAGTATAGGTGCCAGTTTTTACCACCGCAGGCCTTACTACACGAGTGAGTACTATATTTATAAAAACCCTCCACAAGTTGAAGAATACAGGCACGATGGTATTGTTGCGGCAGATACAGCTCAAAACGGCTGGGTGAGAGTTTCTGGCACATTCAAATCCAATGGCACCGAAAAATACATCTCCGTGGGGAACTTCAGTAAAAAGCGAATCAGGGATAAGTTCAAAAAGAAAAAATGGTACGTGCCGGATTATTGGAAGTTCAAAGCTTATTACTTCATCGATAATGTTGCCCTTTACAAAATTCGCGATGAAGAGCCCGAAGACAAAGAGGATTTGCAACCGCTGGCTCTGATCGATACAACTGTACACATTCCCGATACACTTCCCTATTCAATTGAAGATGAAAACTATATTTACACAATTGATGAAAAACGAGAGCTCGTTTTGGAAAACATCAGGTTTGAGTTTGGAAGTGATGAGCTTATTCCCACATCTTATCGTGACCTTGAATTGGTTTTGGAGTATTTGAACGCCAACAGAGAAGCCCGACTCAAAATTGTGGGACACACCGATAATGTAGGAGATAAACGCGATAACATGCGACTATCAATTAAACGGGCCAAACGCGTTTACGATTATTTTACTGATAATCAAATAAGATCAGACCGTCTCGAGTATGAAGGAAAAGGAGAGTCAGATCCGTTACATCTCAATAGTACAAGGCAGAATCGGGCAAAAAACAGGCGAGTAGAAATTCTCCTGCTCGAATAATTTGAGCCGTTTTATTCTTGCTGGTTTCGCTATTTTTGGAACGAAGAACAAATTCGCCTCATTACATGAAATCATTTAAACTGCAAGTTGCCTCTCTTAAGACATTTTACTCTGAAATCCAGTCTCTCGTAGAACAGAAGCTATGGATAAAAGTAATCATCGGGGATCATTTTCGATAAAATAGGCAACTTTGAAGCGCAAGGAAATGTAGTGAATGAAAAAGAAGAAACACAAGCAGCGCAAAAAGCATAAATCAAACCCCACTCTTCAATGGGGACGAGCCTTTTTACTCGCGTTACTTATTCTTTGGATTTTCAAATCCGGCTTTTTCGACCTCTACCTCGTTTCATCGAGAAGCATGAGTGCTACCATTCAAAAAGGTGATTTCATCATCGGGAATAAACTTGCAGTAGGCCCAAGGTTGCCCATCACACCGCTCTCTATTCCATTTACACATCAAAAATGGCTGGGATTTCAACCTTACTCCAAAATCGTTCAACTCCCCTACTGGAGAATTCCCGGATACGATACCGTTTCACGCGGTGATATTCTCATTTTTAATTACCCCAATGAATCGCATTACCCAATTGATCAGCGTACTTTTTTCATCAAGCGATGCGTTGCTCTTCCCGGTGATGAACTTACGATCAAAGAGAAAAAGCTCTTCGTCAACGGAGAAAAAACTGAGTTCGAAGGCGCTGAGCTGCAATTTGAATACTCGATTGAAATCGATCACGACCTGTTCGAGCAGATTGAAGGTCATTCGAACATAAACTTTCCTGAAAAGTTTGACGGTAAATTCTCATTGAACATCACAGAACAGCAGGCAGAGAAACTCAAAAGCCAGAAAGGTGTTAAAAGTGTTCGCAAGACCGGCTCTGACCGTTACCAAAACACCGGCCTTACTTTCCCTTCCTCACCTGATCTTCAATGGACAAAAGATAACTTTGGTCCGCTCAAAATACCGGCAGAAAACCGGAAGGTTAAACTCGACCAAAGAACCTTTGAATTGTACAGCTCAACCATAAGAGACCACGAAAACCACGATATTGAACGTATTGATGATCAATATTATATCGATGGAAAGGAAAGAGAATATTACACCTTTGAGCACAATTACTATTTCATTTTAGGTGATAACCGCGATAATTCAAGCGACTCCCGTTACTGGGGTTTCTTACCTGAAAGCCACATTGTTGCCATTACGAGCAGAATACTTTTTTCAGTGAATGAAGAAGGAGTAAACTGGCAAAGAACACTTAAAAGTTTAACCAAATGATTTTTCCCGTTTTTTACGCTGGACCTGTTTACTATTACGCTCATTTGATCGGGCAGGAAAACATTTCATTTGAAATTTGGGAAAACTTCACCAAACAAACACCGCGCAATCGCTGCACCATTGACGGCCCCAATGACGTGACCAACCTGGTAATTCCCATTAATAAAACAGCGTCAAAAATGAAGATGGCCGATGTAGAAATCGCCTATGAAGAAAACTGGCAACACAACCACTGGCAGGCTATTCAGTCAGCTTACGGAACTTCACCTTACTTTGAGTTTTACGATTATTTATTTGAAGAGGTGTATCGGTCAGAGCCCAAAAAACTCATCGATTTCAACCTGGCACTTCATCAAATAATCATGAAATGTTTGAACTTCAATGTTGAATATTCCTTAACCTCAACGTTTCAGCCAATTGAAAATGAATCAGACTACCGATTAAAATTCAACGTAAAACAACACAGGTTTAAAGAAAATTTACCAGAATATTTCCAGGTTTTTGGTGACCGTCATGATTTTAGAAAAAACCTCAGTATTTTAGACCTGATATTTAACCTTGGGCCTGAAAGCAGGACCTATTTACTCGATATAAAGGAAAACCACCTAAACAAAGATTGACGCCACTCCTTTTGTATATTTGACAACCGCAAAACAAAAACTATGGCATCTAAGAAAGAACTCGAATTCAATAAAAATGATGATAAAATGCGACTCAAACTATCTGAGTTGCAAAAGAAATTTGAAAAAGTTTCACTTGGTGGTGGACAAAAACGAATCGATAAGCAACACAAACAAGGCAAGTTAACAGCACGTGAACGTGTTGATTATCTGCTCGATGCTAAAAAGCCGAGCATTGAAATCGGCACCTTTGCCGGGGATGGAATGTACGAAGAATACGGTGGATGTCCCTCCGGAGGTGTTGTCGTAAAAATAGGCTACGTGAAAGGCGAACAATGCATTGTTGTAGCCAATGATGCCACGGTGAAAGCCGGAGCCTGGTTCCCGATCACAGGTAAAAAGAACCTCAGGGCTCAGGAAATAGCCATGGAAAACAAACTCCCTATTATTTACCTTGTCGATAGTGCCGGAGTTTTCCTTCCCATGCAGGATGAAATATTCCCCGATAAAGAACACTTTGGACGCATTTTCCGCAACAACGCTAAAATGTCGAGCGAAGGCATTTTACAAATTGCAGCAGTAATGGGAAGCTGTGTTGCCGGAGGAGCTTATCTCCCCATCATGAGCGATGAAGCCATGATCGTTGACAAAACGGGAACCATCTTTTTGGCCGGTTCCTATCTCGTAAAAGCTGCTATTGGAGAAGACATTGACAACGAAACGCTTGGAGGTGCGACAACTCACAATGAAATAAGTGGTGTTACTGACTACAAATGTGAAGATGATAAAGCGTGTTTAGACCGCATCCAAAACATCATGGATAAAGTGGGTAATCACACTCCGGCTGGTTTTAATCGGTCAGAGCCGGCAAAGCCAAAAGAAGACGAAAGCGAGCTTTACGGCATCATGCCATACGATCGTTCAAAACCTTATGAAGTAAGAGACGTCATCGAGCGATTGGTAGATAACTCAGAATTTGACGAATACAAAAAAGACTACGGCAAAACCATCGTAACCTGCTACGCCCGCATCGATGGATGGAGTGTTGGAATTGTCGCCAATCAGCGCGGGATGGTGAAATCGCGCAAAGACGGAATGCAGTTTGGTGGAGTAATCTACAGCGACAGTGCCGATAAAGCTGCTCGTTTCATCATGAATTGCAACCAAAAGAAAATTCCGCTCGTCTTTTTACAGGACGTAACAGGATTTATGGTAGGCTCACGATCAGAACACGGTGGAATTATAAAAGATGGCGCTAAAATGGTGAACGCCATGGCTAATTCAGTTGTGCCTAAATTCACTATCGTAATGGGCAACTCTTACGGAGCCGGAAACTACGCCATGTGCGGAAAAGCATACGATCCACGATTGATCGCAGCATGGCCCACTGCTGAGCTTGCCGTAATGGGTGGCTCACAGGCAGCAAAAGTTTTACTCTCCATTGAAGTTTCCCGATTGAAAGCAAAAGGTGAAAAAATAACCGAGGAGAAAGAGAAAGAACTGTACGATAAAATCAAAAACAGTTATGATGAACAGGTTTCTCCTTACTATGCTGCCAGCCGACTCTGGGTCGACAACATCATAGATCCAATGGATACCCGAAAATGGATATCCATGGGAATTGAAGCAGCCGATCACGCACCAATTGAAAAACGCTACAACGTTGGAGTTATTCAAACATAATGATGCACGAAAAACTCAAAACATACTCAAAAGCTGATATCTCGAAATACGTTTCAAAAAGAGACGGAGAAACAAAAATTGGCGAAGTCATTCGGTCAGAACCAGAGCTTCTCGGTTCTGACCGTGTTGATTACGTATTGCTGGGAATACCTGAGGATATCGGGATACGTGGAAATCTTGGCAAAGGCGGAGCTTACTCAGCCTGGGAAGCCTTTTTGAATGCCTTCCTCAATGTGCAAAGCAATAGGTTTCTCAAAGGAGATAATGTGCTATTGCTGGGACACATCGATTTTGAATCTGAATTGAAAAGCCTGCAGGCTCTATCAACCTCTCATCCTGATGATGTTGAAGTATTTCGATCAGAGACTGCCAAAATTGATGAAGTGGTTTCATCTATAATCCGGGAAATCGTTGAACACGGTAAAATCCCCATTGTTATTGGGGGCGGACACAACAATGCTTACCCGATTATCAAAGGTGTGTCCACCGCACTCGGAAAGCCAATTGGAACAATTAACTGTGATCCTCACAGTGACTTTCGCAAACTCGAAGGAAGGCATAGTGGAAATGGATTCAGTTATGCAATGGAGAATGGTTTTTTGGAAAAGTACGCTGTTATAGGTTTGCATGAAGGTTATAATAGCGAAGCAAACCTGACAGATATCCGGGATAAAAAAAACATATTCACTTCATTCTTCGAAGATGTCTTTATCAGAGGAAAATACACCTGGAATGAAACAATATACAAAGCAGTTCGGTTTATAGGAGAGCTGGAAACGGGAATTGAGCTAGATTTAGATTCAATAGAAAAGATGCCGGTAAGTGCTTTTACCCCTTGTGGAGTTTCAATTATCAATGCAAGACAATATATATCTAAAGTTGTTTCCGGTACAAATTATAAATATTTGCATATTTGCGAAGGAGCACCCCTACAAAATGACATAAATCAAAAAGTTACAGGGAAATGTACAGCTTACTTAGTAACAGATTTTTTAAAGCACTGAACTTTTTTAATTAATGACTGTATGTATGTTCTAATAATTCATTATATTGAAGGTCAATTCAAAACATCTGACTAAAATTTACAACCTGTTAAACTAACACCACTCTATATTTGCGAAACTTAAATAACATTTCCCCTCTTTCCAGCTACGCTCAAAACCTGATTCTTTAAAATTAAGGAGGAAAACAATTATGAAAGATTTCAAAGGAGAAATTTGGAAAGAGGTTAACCTCAAAGGCATCGATCTCAAATCGAAGTACGAGGTATCTAACCTTGGCCGTATTAAAAGTTACGCGTACGGCCGCGGAAAAATTCTAAAAGGGACGTTGATTGAAGGCTATCCGGCTGTTCGGTTTAGAACTAAAGAAGAGAAGCTTATCAACCAGTACGTTCACCGTTTAGTAGCTAAAACATTTTTACCAAAACCGAAAGAAGGTCAACGCCTGATTCTTCATCTCGATTACGACAAAACGAATAATAGGACTGATAATCTTCAGTGGGCAACTCGTAAAGAGCAAATTGAACACAAAGTTAAAGGACCTAATCACAGAAAAGGACTGGTAACAAACTCAAAACTGAGCAAAAATCAGGTGATTGAGATTAAACAGATGCTAAAAGAGGGGAAACTTAGAAAATCTGTTATTGCTCGTAAGTTCTTAATTTCACATACACAACTCAACAGAATTGAATCAGGCAGAAATTGGGCTAATGTGAAATTAGACGATTAATATTTTATAGTGTATTTACACTTATATTAATACTATTTATATTTGGGGAAATTGCTTGAATGGCAGCTTCCCCAAATTTTTTTAAAAGCATTTGGAAAAGAGTCGTTTTCTTTTTTCCGACCCAATTAGTTCTCATCCACCTCAAAAGGAACCAGGCTCTGTTGCTTTTTTGGCTTTTTCTGTTCGGGAACATTTCAGGCAACATTCTAAAAAAATACGGAGCTCATAATTTATTCCTTTTCCCTGAATATTTAGGAGAAGTTAACATCCTGTCACACTTTATTACGGGATTTGCCTTTGGTGGCTTTACTATGGCTTACTTTATCTCCAGTTACATTCTCAATGGAGATCGCTTTCCAATCCTTGCAACACTCGGAAAACCTTTTGCCAAGTATTGCCTCAATTCGTTTATAATACCGTTGTCCTTTTTTACATACTACTCAGTTACACTTTACAACTACCAGGTTCACCAACAACTAGATTCTCCTTTAGAAGTTACTGTTAGGTTGGTAGGATTATTTGGCGGAGTCTTTCTCTTTATTTTTCTAACCCTCACCTACTTCCTCAATACAAACAAAAGCTTCCAAAAGCTATTTGGTGATTTTCAGCTAAAAAAACGACCTTCAGGTGAAAGGCCAATGCAAAATGTGTATTCTAAACCAGAGCGTTGGTACAGCTACCTGAACCGTGCAAAAGAATGGAATGTTGTAACATACCTTCACTCTCCTACAAAACTCAAGCTGGCTAGAGACATTGCGCATTACGATGCTAAAATGCTCAAAACAGTTTTCGCTCAAAACCATGTGAATGCATCCATATTTGAAATACTGCTCATACTTTCAATTATATTCTTCAGCTTTTACCGCGAAACGGCCATTTTTACACTTCCCGCTGCAGCAAGTGTCACCCTTATACTAACTATGGTTCTTATGTTAGCCAGCGCTATTTACAGTTGGCTAAAAGGGTGGTCAACACTGCTTTTCATTGTCATCATCATAGGATATAACCATCTTTCACAAAACCCTGACTACACCTTTAAAAGTTATGCATACGGGCTTTCCTATGATCGTGAGCCGGCAAAATATTCAAACGAAGAAATTGAAAAGTACGCTTACGACTCAATAAAAATTGAAGAGGATAAAGAGAATACACGTAAAATTCTCGAAAACTGGAAAGTCCATAATGCCGGTTCTGACAGTAAGAAGCCAAAACTGGTTTTGCTCAATTGTTCAGGTGGTGGATTGCGAGCTACAATGTGGACATTCAGAGTTCTCCAGCATCTCGACAGTATTTCAAATGATGAGTTTTTCAATCAAACACAATTTATCACCGGCTCAAGTGGTGGTATGCTGGGGGCTGCTTACTACAGAGAGCTATACCGTCAACGATTTGCTGATTCATCAATCGTATTGAATGATGAAAAATATGTCGACAAAATAAGCACCGATCTGCTCAATACTGTCATTCTCAATCTATCACTTCACGACTGGTTATTGAGGCTGAGAAAATTTTCCTACAAAGGAGAATATTACACAAAAGACAGAGGCTATGCTTTTGAGCAACAACTAAATGAGAACACTGATGGTGTGCTGGACAGAACAATTGGCGATTACAGAGCTGAAGAAAAGCTCGCTAAAATACCGATGTTCCTGCTCTCTCCTACAATTACAAATGACGGCCGAAAATTGAATATTGCCAGTCAGCCGATTTCTTATTTGAGCCAGCCTTTATCGGGATCTTCATCTCAAAAATTGATTGGTTCAGTGGATTATCGTCAGCTTTTTCACAATCAGAACCCTGACAATCTCAGTTTTTTAAGTGCCCTTAGAATGAACGCTACCTTCTTCTATATTTTGCCTAACGTAGCACTTCCCACAGAGCCAATGACTGAAGTCATCGATGCGGGTATTACCGATAACTACGGCTTTACAAATACGCTTCATTACATCAACACTTTTAAGAATTGGATCATCGAAAACACGAGCGGAATTGTCATCGTGCAAATTCGTGATCGTTTCAAAGAAACCGAGATTGACGAAAAGCCGGTCAGGAGTCTTTTTCAGTCATTTTTGAGACCGATTGAAGCCGTTTCCAAAAATTACCTCAACATTCAAAACTTCCAACACGATGCCATGTTTGGATATCTCTCACCAGAGCTAAAAAAACGAATTGATGTTGTCGAATTCAACCTGCTCAGGAGTACAAGTGATGAAATATCGCTATCCTGGCACCTGACCAAAAAGGAAAAACTGAGAATCAAATCGGCCATTAACTCAGATTACAACAAAACACAAACTGAGCGATTAAAAAGTCTGCTCTACCAAAATGGCGAAGCCCCACAGTAACTGTGAGGCTTCATATTGCAATCCCGTAAGCCGGATTCTGTTCTATGCCATCATTTATCTTCTCGACCTACCCTCCCCGTTCAGGCGAGCAGCCTTCAAGCCGGGGTTTACATGGTCTTTCAGTGCCCGGGGTTTACCTGGCCAACACAATCACTTGCATTGCCGGTGAGCTCTTACCTCACCATTGCACCCATCACCGGTGACGCAAAGGTCACGGCTGGTTTATTTTCTGTTGCACTTGCCGTTACGTAAAACGCACCTGCCTTTAACAAGCAGCGGGCCGCCCTGTACTGTCCGGACTTTCCTACCTTAAAACCTGAGTTCGATTATATTTATATGTGGTTTGAATCCTAAACTATAAATCGAACTCAGGTTTAAAAAAGATCGATGACTCGGATTGCAATGCAAAAATACGCATTTCCTTCTCTATAAACCGTATAATCTCACATACGTTGCTCCCCGGCCATAGCGCTGAAAAGATGCATCCTCATAAGTGATATGAGCAAAAGAACTCAGGTACTGTCTCACCTCAGTTTTTAAAACTCCTTCTCCAACTCCGTGTATAACAATCAATTCACGCACTTTTTCACGCTCGGCACTGTCGAGAATGTGTTTTAAATATTCGAGTTGTAGTGAAACGATTTCGCCATTTGTGAGGTGTTCATGCTTTTTTACGAGCTTTTCGATATGCAAATCACACTCGGGAACTCCTTTTGGATTTACACGTTCAAAAACCTGACTTAAAGCACCTTTCAATGCAATATTGATTGGCGTTTCAGCATGGTTCTCTGTTGATTCATGAATGTTTTTTTCCTCACGGTCAGATCCAAAATCCCGCGTTTCAAAAACCGTGTTCTCACCATCTACCAAAATGACATCAGCCGGTGAGTACGGATACTCAAAACCATCGATATCAACAAAGAGTTTACCTCCTTCAATCCGTGTGATTTCTCCTTCTCCGGTTTCATTCAAAAAGCGTACTTCATCTCCAACCTTGAAACGCATTGCGTGTAATTTTGGAGGCAAAGAAATAAAACCTCATCGTAACAAGCACAGGATATAAAAGCACATTTAATTATGTTAATTTCGCCAGCAAAATAATGTAAGCTGTATGAGCAAACCTCTAATATTGGTAACCAATGACGATGGCGTAACGGCTCCCGGCATCCAGGCTCTGACCGAAGTTGCAAAAGAATTTGGTGACGTTGTGGTCGTTGCTCCTGATAAGCCGCAAAGCGGGATGGGCCACGCCATCACAATAAATGCTACTTTGCGTGTTCAGGAACTGAAAAGCAAAAATAATGTACCCGTTTACAGCACTACAGGCACTCCAGTTGACTGTGTTAAACTCGCTGTAAATGAAATACTTGATCGCAAGCCAGATTTGATTCTATCGGGAATCAATCACGGGACAAATGCCAGTATTAATGTGATTTACTCAGGAACAATGTCTGCTGCCATTGAAGGTTGTTTAGAAGGAATCCCGTCAATTGGGTTTTCGCTATCCAACCACAGTATAGATGCTGATTTTACATCGGCTAAGCATTATGCTAAAAAGATAGTTCCCAAAATTTTAGAAAACGGACTCGAAAAAGGCGTTTGCCTCAATATCAATATTCCGGATATGGGCATTAATGAAATAGCGGGAATCAAGGTTTGCAGGCAAGCTAATGCCAACTGGATTGAAGAGTTTGATCGCAGAGAAGATCCATCTGGCCGTCCTTATTACTGGCTCACGGGACACTTTGAAAACTACGATGAAAAAGATGATACGGACATAAGTGCCCTGGAACAAAACTATGTGAGCATTGTCCCCGTTCAGTACGATTTAACGGCTTATTCATCATTAAAGAAACTGAGTAAACTCGATTTTTAGATGCTTGAAAAAGACAAAATGATTACCGGTATTTTAATTGGTATTTTACTCCCTATTGTGCTCTATGCTCTGTTTTATTTTATCATGCAGGTATCTGGCATTTACGTTACAGAAACACTCTCTGAAAAAACCATACTTTTTTTAATTGGTATCAATGCATTTTTCATGAGGCATTTCATGGTAAAACGCGAACAGGATCAAATTGGAAAAGGAATTTTGATCGTTACATTTTTAGGAGCCATTGTTTACGTAATTTACTATTACGCTGGAGCCATCGTATAAAAGAGAAAAATGAAGTACTACATCATAGCAGGCGAAGCATCGGGAGATTTACATGCCGGAAATCTCATCAAATTTCTTAGAAAAAAAGATCCTGAAGCTACGTTCAGAGCCTGGGGCGGTGAACGGATGCAAAACGAAGGAGCTACCATCGTCAAGCACTATCGCGATTTAGCTTTCATGGGGTTTGTTGAAGTACTGCTCAACCTGCGAACCATTCTCAAAAATATCAGCTTTTGTAAAAAAGACATTGAAGAGTTCAATCCCGATACTATTATCTTCATTGATTACCCTGGATTCAACCTCCGTATTGCTGAATGGGCAAAAGAAAAAGGGTACAAAACAATCTATTACATCTCCCCGCAAATTTGGGCCTGGAAACAATCACGTGTACACAAAATCAAAAAGTGTATCGATCACATGTACGTGATTCTACCGTTTGAAAAAGACTTTTACGGTAAGTTTGATTATGACGTAACATTCGTAGGCCACCCACTACTCGATGCAGTTGAGCAATACCAGGAAGAAAAACCAAAATTTGAAACATTTTGCGAACAAAATGATTTACCTGACAAACCCATCATCTCATTATTGCCGGGAAGCCGAAAACAGGAAATCAAATCTGTTCTCCCGATAATGCTCAAGCTGAAGGATCAATACCCAGATTATCAATTTATCATTGCCGGTGCTCCTTCTCAATCACCAGAGTTCTACGAACCATTTACAAGAAAAAAAGGCGTAAATGTTCTTTACGGCAAAACATACGAACTACTCCAGCAATCGAGAGCTGCACTTGTCACTTCAGGAACAGCTACATTAGAAACAGCTCTTTTTGATGTTCCGCAGGTTGTTTGCTACAAGGGGAGCTCTATTTCCTATTGGATTGCACGTAGCTTAATCAAAGTCAACTACATATCACTCGTGAACCTCATAATGGACGAGGAAATAGTTAAAGAACTAATCCAAAGTGATCTCAATACCAAAAAACTAAAGAGTGAATTAGACAGTATTTTGACTGGCGTTGGAAGAGCTAAAATGCTCGATAATTACATCAAGTTACGCAAAAAACTAGGCGGTACAGGAGCATCTGAAAATGTAGCAACTCAAGTGTTGAAAACTCTTTAATCTCTGTAAAAACGGCTCGATAATTGAAATTAAATTTGAGTCCGAAATATCATGAGAATACTCGTTTTCATATCACTACTATTTTGGGTCACACAGGGAGCATTCAGTCAACACTCAGACAGAGTTAGAGTTGGCCTGTTTTGGAATGAACGCCCGGCAAGTGTTATCGTTAGACCCGATGCCGGTGCTTACCAGGTTTACGGAGATGGAAAACTGGTTACCACCCTTCACGGAATGGGATTGTTTCAAATCAGCATCCAAAGCGGGTTAATAGAAGTCAAAAATTTCTCAAAATCTTACGGCAGATTTAAACAAGTAAAATTAGTTGAACGCGATCCATTTAGCCGGTTTAAAATTAAACCAGTTTCATCTGATCAAACTCAGCGGATTTATGAAGATGATTTAGAAATTTCCATCTATAAAAACAGACTCAAAATCATCAACGAAGCCACTATGGCAAATTATGTGGCCGGAGTTGTTCAAAGTGAATCAGGAAACGGACACGAACCCGAATTTTACAAAGTTCAGTCGATAATTTCCAGAACCTATGCACTCAAGCATTTTGATAAATACGAGAAAATTGGATTTAACTTATGCGATCGTGTAAACTCTCAGGTTTATAAAACCTACGGTTATAATGATACGATAAAGCAAGCTGTTAAAGAAACCAGAGACATTGTAATGGTCGATGCAGAAATAAACCTCGTGACCGCAGCTTTTCACTCTAACTCAGGTGGCGAAACAATCAACTCTGAAGACACATGGACGTATCCCCGCCCCTACTTGAAAAGTGTTGAAGATACCTTTAGCCTTTGCATGCCACACTTTGAATGGGAAAAAACAATATCAAGAAAAGAATACCTCACTTACCTTCATGACTTTAAGGGTGTTGATACTACATCTTATTCGATTAAGCGTTATTTATTGAACTATTGCCCAGAGCAAAGACAATCACATTTATTTCAAAAAGATTCCATAATAGCCTTAGATGATTTGAGAAGACATTTCGAATTAAAATCAACCCACTTTTGTGTCGATACACAAAATGATTCAATCTTAATAGTTGGTAAAGGATTTGGTCATGGAGTAGGATTAAGTCAGGAAGGTGCAATGAAAATGGCAAAACTCGGTTATAACTACAGTGATATATTACACCATTATTATTCAAATATTCATTTGATAAAACTTTCCGTTATAGACTTCTTTAAAGCTGAGAATTAAAAAAGGCCACTTATTTTTGATAAGCAGCCTTGAGAAAATAAGAGGTTTATCCAATTATTTCTTTTTTACTTCATATCCTTTTTGCTCGAGAAACTTTGTGAGTTCATCAACTTTTTGATCTTCTCTTTTTTCAATTTCTTTTTCGCAGCTTTTAACAATTCCCTCCAATTCCTGAAGAGTGAATTTTGATAAAAACTGGTTAGCAAAAAGAGCTTTAATTGTACCATTCTTGTTCTGGTTTTCTCTAATTTTAGTTACGAGTTTACCAGGTGTTAAATTATCAGCTTTTGCCATTTTTATTAGGTTTTAATGTTAAAACTTTTTACAAATTAAGATTAATTCAAAAATAGCAAAATATCTATAGGTATTTTATTAATTATGACAGAAAAGACTCATAAAAATACTATTTCTTTAGTGCTTTGTTAAATTTGCGTTTTCAATAAATGATCTCTTTTTATCAAGATGGAAAAAATCAAATTTGCAGTAATAGGCCTCGGCCACATTGGTAGAAGACATGCTACCATCATAAATGAATTCCCAAATGCTGAGTTAGTGGGCCTCATGGATAAAAATGACGAAGCCAGCAAACATGAGCTCGTTCCGGCCAATATTCCTTTTTACACTAGCCTGGAACAAATGATTAAGGAAACTGAACCTGACGTCATCAACATCTGCACACCTAATGGCTCTCACTCAGATTATGCATTGGATTGTCTTCAACACAAACGCCATGTTGTAATTGAGAAGCCCATGGGCCTTAGCAAAGCAAAAGCTGAAGAAGTTATTTTTAAAGCGCTCCAGGTCTCCAAACAGGTTTTTGTAGTGAAGCAAAACCGTTACAGTCCGCCATCAAAATGGTTGAAAGAAATTGTTGAAGACGAAATGCTCGGTGATATTCACATGGTTCAAATCAATTGTTACTGGAACCGTGATGATCGCTACTATAAAAAAGGAGGCTGGAAAGGTAACCTCGAACTCGATGGTGGAACGCTATACACTCAGTTCAGCCACTTTATCGATATCATGTATTGGGTATTTGGTGACATCACAAATATCAAAGCCAACTTTGCAGATTTCAATCATCAGGAATTAACTGATTTTGAAGATTCAGGTGTAGTCAACTTCAATTTTGTCAATGGCGGTGTTGGTTGTATCAACTTCTCAACTGCAGTATGGGACACAAATATGGAAAGTTCTATAACTGTGGTCGGATCCAAAGGGTCAATCAAAATTGGTGGTCAGTACATGAATGAAATCGAGTATTGCCATGTTGACGGAATGGAGAAGCCGGAATTACCTCCTACCAATCCGCCAAATGATTATGGACCATTCAAAGGGTCTGCAGCTAATCACCATTATGTAATTGAAAACGTTGTGAACACACTCAACGGTAAAGATACCATAACAGCTAATGCGCTCGAAGGATTAAAAGTTGTGGAAATCATTGAACGCATCTACGAAACGCGCGATTTAGCAGAAATTAAAAAGAAGAAATGAGTCAGCCTATTCGTTTTGGAATAATGGGATGCGGATATATCGCACAAAGGCATCTCAAACATATAATTGATCATCCCGGTGCAACAGCTGTTGGGCTGTATGATACTTTTAACGATGCTGCACAATCTCTCGAAAACGAATACCAGGTCCCTTGCTACACTAGCCTCGATGCTTTTCTCGGATCTGACTGTGATATGGTTGTGATTTGCACACCAAATGGTACTCATGCTGATTTAGCCATCAAGGCAATGAAAGCCGGAAAACACGTGCTGGTAGAAAAACCGATGGCCACATCTGTGCAGGATGCACAAAAAATGGTTGATACAGCTAAAGAACTCAACCGGTTTTTATACGTGGTAAAACAAAATCGTTACAACCCTCCCGTTCAGGCCGTTAAAAAAATTATTGATAACAATAAGCTGGGTGAACTTCAACTAGTATCGTTGAATTGCTACTGGAACAGGAATGAAGCTTACTACAAAAACTCAGACTGGAAAGGAACTAAAAAGCTTGACGGTGGCGTTTTATACACTCAATTCAGTCACTTCATTGATATTCTCTACTATTTCTTTGGTGATATTGATGGTGTAAATGGTTACATTGGAAACCTGGGTCACCATAACCTTATAGAGTTTGAAGATACCGGCTCGTTTAACTTCAAAGTGAAATCCGGTGGTGTTGGAAATATGAGTGTAAGTACCTGTGCTTTCAATCAAAATATGGAAGGCTCTATCACGATTATTGCTGATAACGGAACGATCAAGATTGGAGGAAAATATCTCAACACAATTGATTACCAACAAACTGACGGCTTTGACATCAAGCACCTTCCCCAGTCGAGTCCCGCAAATAATTACGGCTTTTACCAGGGTTCCATGTCAAACCACGACAAGGTGATTGACAATGTTGTGGAAGCTTTAAACGGAGAAGCCGAAATCATGACTACGGCTGATGACGGGCTTCAAGTTGTTAAAATGATCGATCAATTTTACAAATCGGCAAAGTGGATATCATGAAAATTGTATTCGCCACAAACAATCCCAATAAACTAAAAGAAGTCCAGAGTATTCTTGGTGATAAATTTGAGATTCTATCACTCAAAGATGTGAATATTGAAACGGATATTCCTGAAGATCACGAAACATTGTGGGAAAATGCACTCCAAAAAGCAGAATTCATCTATAATATGACAAACCTGCCCTGCTTTGCTGATGATACAGGACTTGAAGTTGATGCACTCAATGGTGCCCCGGGTGTCTACTCTGCACGCTACGCTGGCGAAAATGCAACCTCAAACGAAAACATAGATAAATTACTGAAAGAACTGGGAAATAATACTGATCGAAAAGCGAGATTTAAAACAGTCATTGCTTTTGTAACCGGTAAACAAAATCATTTTTTCGAGGGAGTTTGTAATGGTCAGATCCTCAACTCCAGGCAAGGAGGAGAAGGATTTGGTTACGATCCTGTTTTCATGCCTGATGGCTATTCTGTATCTTTTGCTGAGATGTCGTCAGCAGAGAAAAATAAAATTAGCCACCGCGGACTAGCAGTCCAAAAGTTTGCCAAATTCATGCGTGAATTGAGCTGATTTTATAACCAAACAGGATCGTAATCCGTTTTAGTTATAACTTTTCGGGATTACAATCCATTTTGGTTATATTTGGAGCATGATTGAAAGACAACTCTTCGAGGAATTAAAAAAGAGAATGTTTTCTGGAAAAGCTATTGTGATTAATGGTCCCAGGCAAGTTGGAAAAACGACTTTAATCAACGAGCTTTTAAACAACCAGAACCAAAATGTTCTGTTTCTTGATGGTGATGATCAAAAAATACGAGAGCTTTTAAGTGAACCTCTTGAGAGTCAAATAGCTCAAATTATTGGCAACAATAAAATCGTATTTATTGATGAAGCTCAACGAATTCAAAATATCGGATTAACCGGAAAAATAATAACCGATCAATTCAAAAACGTTCAGCTAATCCTTAGCGGTTCATCCAGTTTTGAGTTATCAGAATACATCCAGGAACCATTAACCGGTAGAAAATGGCAATACAACCTCTACCCTATTTCATGGAAAGAATTTGAGAAACATTTTGGCTATTTAGAAGCTGAGAAAAGAATTGATAACCAGCTTGTTTTTGGCTTTTACCCTGATATAATAAATCACCCTCAGGATCAAAAAGAGATACTTCATCAATTAGTTGACAGTTATCTCTATAAAGATATCCTTGCGTATGATGGTTTGAGAAAACCTCAAATAATACAAAAGTTAACCAGGGCTTTAGCTTACCAGGTTGGACAGGAAATCAGATATTCAGAACTCTCAAAATTAGTTGGCGTTGACACCAAAACAATTGAACGATATATTGATATTTTAGAAAAAGCCTATGTCGTATTTAGACTTCCGGCATTTAGCAGAAACTTACGCAACGAAATTAAAAAGTCTAAAAAAATCTACTTTTACGATAATGGAGTGAGAAACGCTGTTATCAACTCGCTAGAGCCCTTCTCTGTGAGGAATGATAGAGGTCATTTATGGGAAAACTTCCTTGTAAGTGAAAGAGTCAAACAAAATGCCTACAAAAGAAATTTTGGAGAATTGTATTTCTGGCGAACTAAACAGCAGCAAGAGATAGACTTAATTGAAGAAATTGACAACGAATTAAAGGTCTTCGAATTCAAATTAAACCCGCAAGCAAAAGCTTCATTATCTAAAACATTCATTAGCAACTACAAACCATCACATTCTGCAATCATCAACCGAAGCAACTTTAGAGAGTTTGTTCAGTAATTACTTTCAAACACAAACGCACCTTCTTCAGCCACATCGTAAACTTCGATATTGTTTTCATTTGCTATTTCGGTCAGAGCCTTTATTCTGCCGGCAGAGTTGGTTGCATCGAAGATAACTTTTTCAATTTGATTTGATGCGAAAAAATCAACAGGAATAAACCCTCCATCACTGATTACAACCCAGTCAAAATTCATGTCTTGAGGATATTGCTCTCTATCTCCAAACAGATGGAGAATCACTTTATCATCAAACTCATAAACAACAGAATCTGGCTGTAGCTTTTCCTCACTTACAGACTCACCTCTCAGCAATCCGCGTTTCCATAGATGGTGATCCACATGAAAGAGTAATTGATCGTCACTTCCCAAAAATGAAGCGGTGGAATAAACCTTTCCGCTACTACCATTGATGATGGCTAAAGCCGGCTCTGACCGTGTGCTGTAAACTGTAAAAACCTGCTGATTAGATTGAGCATATTTCTCCACTATTTGAAACCCTAAAAATATGACCAACAATGTGGTGAGATAGAAAAAAGCTCTCTTCTTGCGCGCCATAAAAGCGAATAAAAAGGATCCGATTATAAAGTAGATCAAGTAGGTTTCAAGGATTGAAATATCAATACCAGCCAATATGGAATTTGGCAACTGATCCACTAAACTCACAACATAATCGAGCAATCTCACCTCATACTTCAATAAGTAACCAACAAATTCTCCTACAAAAGGAACGATTGAAACAGCAAGATAAATGAGTCCGGTTGTGAGAATCAAAAAAGCACACGGAATAACCGCCAAATTTGACAACAAAAAATAGTTGGGAAACTGATGAAAATACAAAAACCCAAGAGGAGCTGTTGCCAATTGGGCACTCACCGAAACACAGCTAATTTCCCAAACCCATCTCAAAATCCGGTTCTCAATTGTAAGGAAGCTGCTCAGCCACGGCTGAATCAATATAATGCCAAGTACAGCCAAATAGCTCAATTGCATCCCTACTTCCATAATCCTGAACGGACCAAAGACCAACAAAATGAAAAAAGCTGATGCGGCTATGGTATTATAAATATTAGTGTGCCGGTTAAAAACAGTGGCCAATACAACAAACGTGAGCATTGTAGCTGCTCTAATTACTGAAGCAGATAATCCGGTGAGAATTGCATAACTCCAAATTCCGCCCAACAACAAAGATCCGCGCAGCCATTTCTTTCGATACAGGAGTGGAAAAATTTTCAGCAGTTTTTCTATTACCAGATAGATTATTCCAACATGGAGTCCGGATACTGCAAGAACATGCATAGCTCCGGCACTCGCAAAAGCAGATCGTGTTTGAGACGTCAGTTCGTCTTTGTACCCCAAAATAAGCGCTGATGCTATTGCGTGTTCATCTTTTTCTGGTACAACTTTCGCTAACTGTTTCATCAACTTTTGACGAGCAGAGATAGCAAATGCCTGAATAGGATTTCCATTTCCTTCACTCAATAAAGTATCCTTTTCACTTGCGACATAACCGCTGTGATATATGTGGTGATGGAACAGGTAACGCTTGTAATCAAACTGTCCAGGGTTTTTAGGTCCATCAATTTCATTCAGCTGAGTTGCGATCAACCTTTGATCTCCGTAACTAATTGATAATGTGTCATCAAAATAGATAATTGCTTTGCCGCTTACCGGTAAAAATTGTTCACCTTTAACAACCTGTAGAACCTCAACCTCAGCTTTGATCGAGTTTTCTTTGACATGAGGCTCCTCCACAACTTCAATTAGAAGTGTGTCAGAACCATTCAAGTAATCACCAACAGGGTTTTTGCTGAATTTTGAAATGCTCGATTCAGCCAATAAATACCCAAACAACATGAATACAGGAACAGCTATTACGCCAAATAATCTCCTGTATTTTTTGAGTAGTAAAAGAAGTGAACAACTCAAGAGAACCAGAGTAATCGAGATGTTAGTAGCTATATTTATTGGGAAATATGAGCAAAGGATCACGCCACCAATAAATGGCAGTATGCATCGACTTAATGGTATTAAGCGGTTTATTTGCACGCTTAAATATATAATTTTTTCTGTAAAATGCAAAATATCTTCTCGAGATTCAACACAACACAAAAATTGAAATTAAGCTACATTTGCCGCATGGCTGAATACTTCAAGCACATCTGCATATTGGCAAAGCGATTAGCTATCGTTTTACTCATCTTTACGATTTGCCGCTTTCTTTTTTGGATATTCAACGCATCTTACTTTCAGGATGTCACAGCCGGTGTCTTTTTAGGAGGTTTACGATTCGATTTATCAGCTATTGTTATCCTCAATTCACCACTTATTGTCTTCCACCTTATCCCTTTTTCGTTCAGATCCAAAAAATGGTATCAAACGTTCCTGAAAGTCCTGTTTTTCATCATAAACTCACTCCTCCTCACTTTTAACCTCATCGATCTCGAGTATTTTAAATTTACCTTTAAGCGCAGTACGGCCGATCTACTCGAACTTATAATACTTGGTGATGATGTCGCCAACCTTCTGCCTCAATTCATGATCGACTACTGGTACATCTTACTCATTTTAGTGGTTCTGATCGTGGTGATGAATTTCCTTTATGGTCAGATCCGATTAAAACCAACCAACAACTCCAAAACAGGAATCCGTTATTACATCTTTCACTCTGTCATTTTTGTGATAGGAGTTGGATTGAGTGTTCTTATTGCTCGTGGAGGTGCTCAGTATGTTCCTATCAATATTATGGATGCCAGTCATTACGCTACAACACAAAATATTCCGCTCGTCTTGAACACTCCATTTGCCATCATGAAAACAGTTGGCAAGTCGAATGTAGAAACACAACATTATTTTTCTGATAAACAGGCAGAGTCATATTTCAATACCAAATTACACATCAAATCGAGTGGCGAAAATCCTAACTTCGTCATACTCATTCTCGAAAGTTTTTCTGAAGAATATGTTGGTGCTATTAATGGTGATCTCCCAACCTATACACCATTTCTAGATTCGTTAATTGAAAATTCAATTCGGTTTGAAGCCGGATATGCCAACGGTCGAAAATCAGTTGAAGCCATGCCGGCTATCATTTCCAATGTCCCGGCCTTGATGACTACACCTTATATCCAATCTGCATACGGTGGTAACTCTGTAACCGCTCTTCCAGAAATTTTAGGTGATTTGGGCTATTCCACCTCCTTTTTCCACGGAGGCAACAACGGAACAATGGGTTTTGATGCTTTTGCTTATGCAGCCGGATTTGACCGATATGTGGGAAGATATGAATACCCTTACGAAGGCGATTACGATGGAAATTGGGGAATATTTGATGAGCCGTTTCTCCAGTTTTACGCTGATGAGCTCGAAAAAGAAAAGCAGCCTTTTATGAGTTGCATGTTTACCCTGAGCAGCCACCATCCATTTAAAATTCCTGAGCAGTACAAAAACGAATTTAACGGTGCTGACCTACCGCTTAAAAACAGCATCCGATATGCTGATCATGCACTTAAAAAGTTTTTTGAAAAAGCCCGTAAAGCGAGCTGGTTTGAAAACACCTGGTTCATCTTAACTGCTGATCACACAAGTATTCCACAAGAGCAATTTTACAGGAAAAGAGTTGGTTCTTACCGTGTTCCCATCGCTTTTTACCACCCTAAAAAAGAAGGCAAAAAGAAGAAAGGAATAATCCAGCATACTGATATCATGCCCTCAATTCTTCATTTATCTAATTATGAAGGTGATATTATCCGTTTTGGATACAATGTTTTTGAAGAAGAAAACCGATACGCTTTTAGCTACATCAACAACAATTACCAAATCATTGATAACCGCTATATTGTTGGGTTTGACGGCAAAGAAGTAAAAGCCATATTCGATTACAAAAACGATCCACACTTACAGGAAAACCTGGTTAAAAAAGGCATACAAAAACCCGAGATGGAAAAAACGCTAAAATCTGTCATTCAACAATTCAACGACCGACTCATTTCCAATAACCTGGTTTTGCGATGACAACATTCAGAACCAAAATAATCGTAAACCCTAACTCGGGACACAAAGATGCTCAGCAGTCTGAGCGCGATATTGATCGATACTTAGACAAAACCAGATTCGACTATGATATTGAGCGATCAAAGTACCGCGGACACACAGCAGAGCTGGCAAAAGAAGCTGTCGATAATAACTATGACCTTGTAATTGCTGTAGGCGGTGACGGAACGGTGAACGAAATCGGCTCGGTTCTGACCGATACCGAAACAGCTATGGCTATTTTACCTAAAGGATCAGGAAATGGTGTTGCCCGTTGCCTGCAGATTCCGGTGAAATTCAAGAAGGCGATTGAACACTTGAAATACAGCGCTACTTTCCAACGGATTGATACAGCTTTGCTCAATAACAGACCGTTCATCGGATTGGCCGGGATTGGTTTTGACGGGTTGATCAGTCATGAATTTGACCGTTATGCCAGCAGAGGATTAACCGGGTACCTCAGAGCAGTAGGTAAACATTTTTTAAAGTTTAAACCAGCTATGTTCACCGTTTCAACAGAGGATGAAAAGATTGAAGTGAAGGGCTTTTTGGCTGTAATTGCAAACAGTGACCAATTTGGTAACAATGCTCGTATTGCACCAAAAGCCAATATGCAGGACGGCCTACTCAACATGGTAATCGTGAAAGATGCGCCAAAAATCACGCTACTCACAGCCGTTTTGAGACTCTTTGGAAAGAACTTTGACAAGAGCAAAAATGCCGTAACGTTAAAAGGTAAATACTTTAAGATTGAAACTACTTTTCATCACGCTCACCTCGATGGCGAACCAATAGAAGCTGAAAGTCCGATTGAAGTGAAGATTAAACCGGCTTCGCTAAAGATGTTTGTTTAAAATCTTATTTTTCAAAAAGTGTTTCTCCCTCTTCCTCAATATGCTTCTTCAGTTCAGGGTTTTTAACTCTTGAAAATCTAATTAAATCAACTTCATAAGGCAGCAGCAAATCAACGAGGTCGTTATCGATCATGAACAGGAGACTAATATCAATGTCTTTTCCCTCCAGAGCCAGTTCAATATCTGTTTTGTCTCCATAATCTCCTCTGGCTCTATCCCCAATCAAAATTGCCTTTTGAACTTGCGGATACCGACCTAGTATCTCTCTTATCCTATCAATTGTAAACTGAGTTAAACCATGATCCATTTCACATATCAGATTTTTTCAAAACTAAACATTATCAATACCAACTTTTAGGTATTTATTTAGAATCAGTCTAAATACCGTGTTTTTGGTATTGTATCAATAATTGAATGAACTCACTTTTGTGACTGTTTAGAATCAATCCAAATAAAAATAAATAGTCACGTCATGAAATCGATTTTTACATTATTGACAGCATTCGCCTTATTATCAGGTAGTTTAAAAGCCCAAACCAATACAGATTCAGTATCTGTAAATGCCGGTTATACCCATCAGGTTTGGTACAGCTTTGAAAATGGAGAAGTTAAATCTGAACAAGTTGATAACTGGGATTTAGCATTCGAAATCAACGGGTACAACTCTTCAATCCGCATCAATCATGCAGGCGGTACACAACTATGGATTTATCCAACTGCTGACACAGCTGCATGGGGATCAAACCTCGACACAACAGGAATCACAAACTGGCCGGCTCTATTGAACAGCGATACATCCTGGGCGCATGGAGCATTTAACAACTCGGCAGATCCTAATGATCAATTCGATCTTGGTTGGGGAGTTTACAACATGACAACTCACCATGTAACAGGTGACAGTATCTATATCATTCAAAACACGGCTGGTGACTACAAAGCTTTTAAAATGCTCAAACTCGCTGGCGGTGTTTACACTTTTGAGCTCGCCAACCTCGATGGATCTGATATTATCACCCGCCAGGTTGATAAACAAGCATTCAGCGAAAGAAACTTCGGTTACTACTCGATCACAAATGACGAAACAGTTAATCGTGAACCAAATCGATTCGATTGGGATATTACATTTACTCAATACGGTGCCCCAATGCCAGGTTTTGGTGTTTATCCTGTTACAGGAGTATTGCAAAACAAAGGAATTGAAGCAGCTGAAGTCTATCCGGTTAATGATCCTGAATCTTACAAAGATTACCAATCTGCACAATTCTCAACTGAAATGAACATCATGGGCTACGACTGGAAGTCTTATGACTTCAATGCAGGAGGTTATGTGATTGCCGATAGCACCGTTTATTTCTGCACTGATCAAATGGGAAATTACTGGAAACTCATCTTCAGTGATTTTGGCGGATCGTCAAATGGTACTTTCTACTTCACTAAAGAAAAACTGGGAGCAACAGGATTTGAAACATTTACCAATAAATCAGAAACAACACTCTACCCTAACCCGGTTGCACCCGGTCAATCACTTCGTTTAAAAACTGATTCACAGTCAGAACCGGTTGAGCTTACACTCATTGACATGACCGGAAAGATTGTATTCGACAAGATAGTTGAGCCAAATACAACCATCTCAACTTCTCAACTCACTGGCGGATTATACCTCGCTAAGATCAAAATCGGAAACGAAATAAGAACACAAAAAGTAATTGTACAATGAGAGTATTGACATCAATCACACTATTCCTGAGCTTCATCCTTTTTGGATGTGGCTCCGGGAATGGATCTGACCAACAATCGACAACAGAGAAACAACAATCAGAACCTAAAAATCAAGAGATGCGCATCGTGACACTCAACGGTGCCATTACCGAAATCATTGCTGCTGCAGGAGAAACGGATAAAATCGTGGGCGTTGACGTCACCAGTAATTATCCGCAAGAAGTACAAAAGCTTCCTAAAGTTGGACACAACATGAAAATTCAGGCTGAAGGGATTCTCTCGTTAGAACCAACTCATGTACTGGGTAATGAAGGAAATATTAAGCCTGAGGTTCGCGAGCAACTTAAACAGTCAGGCGTTGAGCTTATCATGTTCCCTGAACGTGACTACTCAGTTGAAGGGACAAATAAACTTGTAAAAGATGTTTGTGAAGCAATTGACAAGCCTGAAAAGAGTAGCGAAATCATCAGTTCAATCAAAACTGATTTGAGCAAGCTCAACAACTTTGAAGAAAAGCCAAAAGTCCTTTTCATCTATGCTCGCGGAGCCGGAACAACAATGATTGGTGGTACCAAAACACCTATGAACACGATCATTGAAATAGCCGGTGGCGAAAATGCAATAACTGAAATCGAGGAATATCAACCACTCACATCAGAAGCTTTAGTTGAAGCAAATCCTGATGCTGTGCTCTTATTCAACAGCGGAGCCGGAAGCCTCAATGGCAGCGCAGGTATTCTTAAACTCCCGGGAATGAAGGCAACAAAAGCCGGAAAGAACAAAAACTTCATCGTTATGGACGGTGCACTATTGTCAAATTTTGGTCCGCGTGTGGGAAAAGCAGCTCTTGAACTCAACCAAAAACTCAGTAAAATAAAATGACATCGGGCAAACGCTCCATATTGCTCACCCTTTTAGCCTTGCTGGTAACGGCATCTATCTTCGTAGCTTCTGGATTAGGAGCCGTTAAAATTACCATTACTGAAATACTTGATATCCTCCTCACCAAATTAGGTATCAGTAACGGTCAGAGCCAGCACGAAGCCGTCTTTTGGATAATCCGCTTGCCACGTGTGCTCCTGAGCGCATTCGTGGGAGCGGGATTAGCCATCAGCGGTACAGCTATGCAAGGCATATTTCGCAACCCACTTGCTGATCCCTCAATCATAGGGATCTCATCAGGAGCTGCCTCCACAGCTTCTGTTTTCATTGTTGTGCTATCAGCTATTATGCCTCAATGGTACACAATGTGGGGCGTTTCCCTACTATCAATTGCATCTTTTATCGGAGCAGCACTCACTGCCTGGTTGATTTTCACTATTTCTCATACAAAACGCGGTGCAGATTTAGCTACAATGCTACTTGCCGGAATCGCGATCAACGCTCTTGGCGGAGCAATAACCGGAGTCATGACATTTTTAGCCGATGATGTGCAATTGCGTTCATTAACTTTTTGGACTCTCGGCAGTTTGGGCGGAGCAACCTGGCAAAGTGCAGGAATCGTAGCTGCAATCACTACGGTATGCCTCATTTTCCTCATCCCCATAAGTAAGGGGCTCAACGCTATGGCTCTGGGAGAAAGTGAAGCATTACATATCGGGATAAATGTGCAAAGCTTAAAAGTAAGAGTGATCATTCTTACAACACTTGCCGTGAGTGCCACAGTTGCATTTTGCGGAATCATCGGATTCATCGGGTTGGCTGTGCCACACATATTACGCATCAGTTTTTCGAGCGATAATAGGTTTTTGCTTCCTGCCTCTGCCCTGGGAGGAGCACTACTCCTTATTTGGGCCGATACACTTTCACGAACTATCGCTCAACCGGCTGAAATTCCGATAGGTGTTATTACGGCTCTGACCGGAGCACCTGTTTTCCTCTATTTACTCATTCAACAAAAAAGAAAGGCGAAATATGCTTGATGTACAAAATATCAGTTTTGCCACACCAGGCGGAAAAACACTTTTGCATCCCACCAGCTTCAAAGCTGAACTGGGAGAGTTGATCGCGATCATTGGCCCAAATGGTGCGGGAAAATCAACATTACTAAAATCGTTGAGTAACCAACTACACGATGCATCAGGTGATGTCTTTTGGAATGAAGCTAATCTCAAAAACTTGTCGCCACAGGAACAGGCGTTGAAACGCGCAGTTGTAGCTCAACAAGTTTACATGACAATGGAGTTTCCTGTTAGGGAAGTCGTGTTGATGGGGCGTTATCCTCACTTTCAAAAACAACCTTCTAAACACGATTTTGAAGCTGTGGATTGGGCAATACGCCATACAGAGGTTGAACATTTGACTGATCGATCATACAACTCGCTGAGTGGTGGCGAACAGCAGCGCGTTCAAATTGCACGTGCGTTTGCTCAGCTTCACGAGATAGATAGCCCCGGACTTCTTTTGCTCGATGAGCCACTCAACAACTTAGATATCAAACACCAACATCGATTTTTAGATCGTGTATCTGAGTTTACAAATCAGGGAAACACCACGCTTCTCGTAATTCACGACATCAATTTAGCCGCGCTCTATGTCGATAAAGTTGCGATTTTAAAAGATGGTGAGCTCATTGCCTTTGATTCGCCAGATAAGGCTCTGACCGAAAAAAACTTACTTACAGCCTACGACTTTCCCGTGCGGGTTGAACACCATCCTTACCACGATGCACCAGCAGTATATTTTGGGTGTCCCGCAACGGCTCATGAAAAAATAAATAACTCAACTTCAAAACAATATCAATTATGAACACAACAGCAACCTTAAAAGATCAATGGAGAGATTTAATTCAAACTGAACCGGGATTGCGCATCCGTAACGCGGCCGCAAAACTGGGAGTTACCGAAGCTGAATTACTCGCAACAAGAGTTGGAGAAGATGTCACGCTTTTGAAGCCTGAATTCCAGGAAATTTTAAATGAAATTGAATCACTTGGAAAGGTAATGGCACTTACTCGCAACAATGAAGTGGTACACGAACGCAAAGGTGAATACCTGAATCCAACACTCGATAATCCGCATGTTGGTTTATTTGTTGGAGATGACATCGACCTGCGTATTTTCTTTGCTTCATGGAAGTTTGCTTTTGCCGTAACGGATGACAACGGCCGTATGAAACGTCAAAGCATTCAGTTTTTTGCTAATGATGGCGAAGCGATTCACAAGATTTACCTCACTGACAAAAGCGATGAAAACGCTTATCAAAAATTGATTGAAAAATACAAAGCAAACGAGCAGAAAAGCTCAATTGTGGTTGAGCCTAAAAAAGAAAAAGAAGCTGAGACTCCTGATAGTGAAATTGATGTTGAATCTTTTCGTGAAGATTGGGTGAATTTAGAAGATACTCATCACTTCTTTGGCTTGCTCAAAAAACACAAGTTAGCTCGTAAACAAGCATTACGTCTGGCACCTGAAGGTGAGTACGTAAGCAAAATGGACAAGGATGCTATCAAGTCTATTTTACAAAAAGCAGTTGAAAACAATGTATCGATCATGGTTTTTGTGGGCAATAAAGGCATGATTCAAATACATACAGGAGTAATCAAAAAGCTGCTTGAACGCGGCCCGTGGTACAACGTAATGGATCCTGACTTCAACCTGCACATCAATATGGATGGAATTGTAGATGCCTGGGTAGTACGTAAGCCAACTGAAGACGGCATGGTCACAGCCATAGAATGTTTCAATAAAGACGAAGACCAGGTTGTTCAGTTCTTTGGTAAGCGTAAACCGGGTATTCCGGAATTAGAATCCTGGAGAGATATCGTAAGTGAAGTCGAATCAGAACACAAGCTCAGCTAATCATGTTGAATCGACTCGTTTTCTCTTTTTTATCAGCTGTTGTGTTAGCTGCTCCACTGTCGGCTCAGGTATCTCTTAATGTGTTTGACGCTGAGAGTGGGGCTCCATTGCCCAACGCTCACATTTTGTACAGTGGTATTTATGCCAACAAGAAAAAAGCTGTACTCACTGATGTTGACGGCAAAGCTGTTATTTCAGACTCGGGCCTGGCCAAACAACAAAAAGTAGCAGTTTCAGTTTCTTATATCGGCTATGGAAAAGTGAATGATACACTTTCATATCCGGGAGATTATACCATTGAGCTCTACCCCGAAAGCCAATTTCTCAACGAGTTTGTGGTTACAGGTCAGTACGGAAAAGAAAGTACTGAAAAAACTGTTCACAATGTTAGAATTGTGACGAGAGAGAAAATGGAGAAAATGGCTGCTGTCACGCTTAAAGATGTACTAGAAAACGAGCCAAATATCCGTATTTCAAAAGATCCCGTTTTAGGATCAGGCTTGAGCATGCAGGGAATTTCAGGCCAAAATGTCAATATCATGATTGATGGTGTTCCAATTATCGGCCGACAGGATGGTAATATCGATCTCTCACAAATCAATTTGGAAAATATCGAGCGGATTGAAATTGTGGAAGGTCCGCTCAGCGTTAATTACGGAACTAATGCTCTTGCTGGAACCATTAACCTCATCACAAAGAAAGAATACCAAAACAATACAGAAATCAATATCAACTCACAGGTAGAGTCAATAGGAACGTTTAATGCTTCAGCACAAGTGAGTCAAAAAATCGGGAAAGGCCGAATATCATTGACAGGAAGACGAAACTACTTTGACGGCTGGAGTAAAGAAGATCCTGTAATGCCTGAAACCGGTGAAATAAAAGCTGATGCCGGTCGAGTGCAAAACTGGAATCCGCGCGAGCAATACATTGGAAATGTAGCTGTTCAATATCCAATTGGCAACTTTAATTTAAGAGTGAGTTCTCAATATTTCGATGAGGAAATCATCAACAAAGGAATGCCCAGGAAGCCTTACAACGAAACAGCTTTCGATGATTTCTACTACACTACCCGATTCGATAACTCAATCGCTTTAAATGGAGAAATTTCAGATAAGTTGAGTCTAAAATGGATTTCGGCTCTGAACATTTACAAGCGTCAAAAAAACACTTATGTCACGGATCTGACCACTCTCGACAAAGAACTGGTAGCGACTCCCGGCTCTCAGGACACCTCAACTTTTAACGCTGTAATGAGCCGGGGAACTTTCACTTACAGTCATAACCAAAACCTATCATTCCAGGGAGGTTTTGATGCTCGTCACGAGTGGGCTACAGGTCAGCGGTTTGAGAATGCCGAGCAGATGGGTGATTATGCCGTTTTTGCTTCCTCTCAAATTCATTTATTTAATTCGGACTTAACTTTAAGACCCGGACTCCGCTATTCTTATAATACTGCTTACGAGTCACCTGTAACGCCATCAGTAAATATTCGTTACAGCAGTGGAAAATTCACTTATCGAGGTTCATACGCCCGCGGATTCAGAGCTCCGTCACTCAAAGAACTGTATTTCTACTTTGTAGATATCAACCACAATATCGTGGGTAATGATGATTTAAAAGCTGAAAGATCACATAATCTTGCAGCATCTGCCAGTTACAAAACACTCTGGGATCAAAAAATCCTTCAGCTTAAAGCTAAAGGATTCTACAACCTCATCGAGGAACGTATCACGCTTGCCAATGTGAATAGCACAGAATACAGTTATGTCAACGTTGGAGAATACAAAACTCACGGACTCAATTTTACAGGCTCTTTAATGCTCGAGCACTGGAAATTCAACGGTACCGTTTCTCTCATCGGACAGTACAATCAACTCAGCGAAGAGTACGAAGCCGATGAATACAACTATTATCCTGAGTTTACCGGAAACACACAATACACGATACCAAAGTGGGATTTGAGTCTGGCGCTATTTTACAAATACAATGGTGCGATGCAGGGTGTAGCGCTTGATGAAAACGAGAATGTTTACCAAACTGAGATCGAAAGCTACAGTATGTTAGACTTTATGATCACGAAAAAACTCTGGAAAAACCGCATCACAGTGGGCGTTGGAGCTCAAAACATTTTTGATGTTGACAACATTGCAGCTACCAGCTCTGGCGGAGCCCACTCTACCGGAGAAAGTGCCATGCAGGTAAGCACAGGAAGATACTACGTGGGAAATATCAAAATAAAAATCAGTAAGTAATGGTCAGATCCTTATTTTTCATACTCCTCGCCATCATCGCTTTATTTTCGTGTGAACGCGAAGAAGTTCCTGTAGAACCTCACGACCGCGGTGGAGTTGAAACAATCCAAATTCCGCTCGGATCTGATTACAACAGTCAGATTTGGTATGATTTAGGGACAAACTCAGTTATAAAAGTAGCTGATAAAACTAGTTGGGAACTGGGCTTTTCCTGTGCAGACTCATCCTGGAAAATCACATTGAACTCATCAATGGCCATGACAGCCGGATTGGTGGAAAACAAAACTTTTGATGAAGTGAACTCCAGTGACGAACCCGAGTTATTCGCAGATCATCCATCCGGCAACCCTGATAGTTTGGCTCTTGCAAACTGGTTCTCAAAAGAAGGAGTATGGATCGTTGATCTGGGAGTTGATGCAATGGGAAAAACGAGAGGTCAAAGAAAAGTTTCATTGAATAAAACAGATGACGGATACACGATAAAGTATGCTAATCTCGATGGATCTGACCAACAAATTATTACAATTGACAAAGACAGCCGCTACAACAGAAAGTTACTATCCCTCAAAACCGGAGATATCGTATTACCTCCTCAATCCTCACAATACGATTTACTTTTTTCGCAATACACACACATTTTCTATGAGCCGGAGTATATGCCTTATCTCGTAACCGGTACGCTGATAAATGAAACTAATACGAGTGTGGCGATTGATACAACATCGAGTTTTAGTGAAATCAACCGTGAGATGGTGAACGCTTATGAGTTTTCTTCAAGATTAGATGCCATTGGCTACGATTGGAAATTTTACAATTTTGATGCGAGCTCTTACATCATTTACGACTGGATGAATTTCATCGTCAAGGACGCTGAAGGTTATTATTACAAGCTCCATTTTATCGATTTTTACAACGACCAGGGTGAAAGAGGCTTTCCTTTGATGGAGGTGCAGGGATTGTAGGTTCAGGATTAAATCTTAAATTCGGAGGAGGATTATTAAACAACACACCATGCAATCAATCATCGACCAATTAAACGAAACACTTCATAAAGCTGAAGAGGCGGTAAAGGCTAACGGAAAAGTTGAGGAAAGTCATATCGATACAATGATGGAACTCACAAACAAATTTTCCTCTTCCATGAAGCTCTTTGATGAGGAAGTTAAAAATGATGAATCGGTGTTTTTAAAATTAGATAAATCAGGCATTGAAGAAATAAACGCTTTTGACAAGAAGCTCAATCAATTGAGAATTGACAAAATCAACGCAGTTGAGAAACATGACTATGAAAAAGCTGCCAGACACAGAGATGAGATGCGGAAAGTCCAAAATAAAAAGTACAAATCGCTCATAGACTTAAATGAACTTAACATCGGATTTAACGAATTCAACAACGCTCTTCTTTTAATCAACGAACCGTTAAATAACAGCAAGGTTGTAGATGCTTTTGTCAGGCGCTATCGCTTTTGAGTTCATTACAAGCTCATCTTTTCTTTCAGCTTGGCTGCCTGCCTCCTCGAAATTTCAATACGTTTCTCATCTTTTAAGATTACGAGCAAACCGCCATTGAACCACGTTTCAATTTTATCGATCCACTTGAGGTTGATGATATGCTTTCGGTTAGCCCTAAAAAACACCTTATCGCTCAACTTTTTATCGAGCGCATTCAACGATTTCAAAATAAGTGGTTTGTTGTTATCAAAATACACGCGAACGTAATTCCCTTCACTTTCAAACAGCCTGATATCCTTCAATGTAACAAACCAGCACTTATCCCCGTCCTTCACAAAAACCTGATCATTTTCACCTAGCGATTCAGACTCATTTTCATTTGATTTTACTTCATCCTTTTGCTCCATCTGTTCGAGTTTATTCTCGAGAGATTTCAGGAACTTTTCTTCCTCTACCGGTTTAAGGATATAATCCAAAGCACTCACCTCAAAAGCGCGTAGAGCAAATTCATCATAAGCTGTAACGAAAATCACCTCCGGTGTGTAATCGAGACTTTCCAGTAATTCGAAACCGTTTTTGCCCGGCATTTGAATGTCGAGGAAAATCAAATCGGGGGATAGCCTTTCAATTTTATCTTTAGCCTCAATTGCATTAGCCGCTTCATCTATTACATCCACCATTTTCTGGTTTTTGAGAACCGATTTCAACTCCTGCCTTGCAAGGCGTTCATCATCAATAATTATCGCTCTGTACTTCATATACTTAGGGTTTTATTAGGGATTTTGATATAAGTTTCTACAGTTTCGCCTTCTCCGTTTCTCAACTGGAAATCAGCATCTTCACCATAAAGTAAATCTAATCGCTGCCTGGTATTGATCACACCAAAACCAGTCTTTTTATCGATGTATTTTTGGTCAGATCCCAGCTTACCGGGATTCACAATACAAACGTGTAGCTCGTCATCTTTCACATCAACCTTGAGCCTGATCTCGCCTCCCTCTGGCAAATGTGCAATTCCGTGTTTGATAGAGTTTTCTACCATCGTTTGTACGATCATTCCGGGAACCTCAAACTTCATTGCCCTTTGATCAATATCAGCTTCAAATTGTAAGCGCTCCTCGTAACGCTTTTTCTCTAAATCCACATAATCCTGAACGAGTTGCCATTCCTCTGAAAAAGGCACTGTTTTTTTGCGTCCCATGAGTAGTGTGTTGCGCAAAAGATTGGAAAGCTGGGTGACAGATTTCTTCGCTTTTACCGGGTCTTCATCGATGAGGGCTCTGATCGTGTTCATAGAATTGAAAATAAAGTGCGGATTGAGCTGTGATTTAAGTTTATTCAGCTCCACTTCATTCTTGTGCGCCTCCCATGTGAGGTTCTTAATCTCTTCGCTTTTGTAGCGCTGGAAAAAATGAAACGCAAAATAAATCACGCTCCACAACACGAAAAGGACCGTCCAATTGAGAATTTGTATCGCAATCTCTACGAAGTTATAACTCTCAGATCCAAAGAATAGCCAGTCTGCTGTTACGTAAAGAAGTTGGAACAGAAATGCAAAACTCACGGATCCGACCAATACCCGTGGAATCAAGGATAAAAGGCGAAGCTCTGTCCACCTGAGTTTGATGATCAGATTCCTGTATAAATGCGAGCTCAATACTCCCACCAAATAAGCAATGAGATATTGAAAGAGCATGGCGATGGTCACGAGCTGACCTTGCAACATGTTGGTTACAATAGCCAGGATGATGTAGAGCAACCAACCACCGAGCTGCAGTGCAATGTATGTCTTGCGCATTTCTTGCATTTTGCCAAATATACACTACTCGCAAGCTCAAACAGCAGCTTTTACATTAGCGGTTTTATTTTAGGATGTTTTGAGTGAATCGTAATTCTAAACCAATAACTTATCGATATAGTCAGAATTGAGCAGACTCAAAGCTCCCATGTACTTGAGGTTAAACGAAACAATATCACCTACCTGGAAATCTTGTTTGTTTTCGCCCAGTTCGAGAATGAGCATATCAGAGCTGGCTCCTGTGATTTCAATGTTGGGATCGTCCGGAACGAGAAAGTCAGGTGATACATCGAGTAAGCCTAAATCAATAATCGCGCGGTAAGATTTTTTGCCGTAATCTTCTTCATCGATCTCCGTCATTTCACCTGATGGATTAGCTGCCATCGTCCCGATTGGAACTTTTGGTTTTTCCATCAATTCTATGATCTCAGCGTAGAGCTTGATGACATCCTGGTACATATCCTCTACAGGCTCTTCAGAAAAAAGATCATTCCCAAAGTACAGCATCTCTCCCACTCTAAAGTGATTAATACCATGCGGAATCTGTCCTTTGAGCAAAAGCGGGATTACGACACTGGTTCCTCCAGTAACGTAAGGAATTTTCTGATCAAACTTCGCTTCGATCAATTGCTCGTAAAGGCTCAACTGAATGAGTTTATCTTGCGAAGGCATTACTCCGTGTAAACAATTCAGGTTTGATCCAATTCCGGCCACTTCAATATTTGAGAGTTCGAAAATTCTGCCGTAAAAGTCCATCAAATCAATACCCATAACACCTTCCCGTAAATCTCCAAGCTCGATCATGATCACAATTTTATGCGTCTTTTCCTGCTTTTTAGCTTCTTCATTGAGCATTCTGATTGTTTCGTATTCAGAATTAAAACTGACATCAGCATAGCGCACAATCGTGCTGATACTTCTTTTAGCAGGCGGTTTGATGTAGATTGTTTGAACTGAAGGATCAATTTCTTTTACAACCTTGAGATTAGAAATCCGCGAATCACATATTTCGTGAGTTCCGAGGTTGATAACTTCATGAATATAATCGCGGTTACCACAAAGTACTTTTGTGACCACAGCCCATTCAATATCGTTATCCTTAAAAAGTTTATCCAGGTACTGATAATTGTGTTTTAACTTGTCTCTAAACAGCTTCAAATAAGCCATAAGTAATCCTTTCGTTAGGGGTTCAATTTACAATATTTCTGGGAATATCTGCCGGTAAGCGTGTGAGTAACTCGTAATTTAACTGAACACTCATCTCACCGAATGCTGATACTGAAATCTCCAAATCACCTTGTTTACCAATTAGCACTACTTCATCACCTTTTTCCACACCGTCAATTAGCGTAACATCAACGACAAGTGCATTCATGTTGACCATACCCACTACATTGATTCGCTCACCTTTGATCAGAACACGACCACGATTGCTCAGCGAGCGACTAAAACCGTGAAAGTAACCAACCGGAACTGTCGCTACTTTCATATCTTGTTGTGCCAGGAAGCTCGTACCGTAACCGATAAACTCACCGGCTTTCACATGCTTGATGTCCATCACTTTTGAGCGCCACGAGATGAGGCGTTTAAGTGGATCTGACTGTAAATCGCGCTGAGCTGCATAATGGATAAACGTTTCTCGACTGGGCCAAAAGCCGTACTGCAAGATTCCAACCCGAACGCGATCCATCAACGTTTTGGGATAGCGAATTGACGCTGCTGAACAAGCGGTATGGTATTCCTCAGCAACAATTCCCTGCTGTGAAAACCACTTTTTCATTTTCAGGAACGTTTTGTGCTGCTCCTTTACTCGTACCTGGTTCGCGATGCTCTCAGCACCCGCATAGTGCGTACACATTCCCTGCAAAATGTAATGTCCGTCATATTCTTCTAACAATTTCACGACAGAAGTCAATTCATACTGCTCAAAACCTGTGCGGTTCATTCCGGTTTCCACCTCAATATGAATATTGGCTTTTATTCCAATGTGCTTTGCCAGTCGCAACGCATGTTCGAGGCGATCGAGTTCAAATACATAAAAGTGAACACCACCTCTCAAAGCCCATTCCAGCTCATCGTTATCAATCATTCCCATGATCATAACAATCGGTTTGTGATGAGCAGCTTTTAAAACACGAAGCGCTTCATCTGCACTGAACACCGAAAAATGATCGACTCCTACATCCTCAGCAATTTGTACAAAATCTTCTATTCCATGACCGTAAGCATTTCCCTTTATCACAGATGAGATTCCAACGTCCTTTCCATACAAATCCTGTAAAAAAGAGATGTTGTTTTTGAGAGCTGATCTGTCTATTTCAATTTCCGATGTGTGAAACATATTATTCGTTTAAGTGCTGATTTAGAATCCCATAAAAAGTTTTAACAGCCGGCTCAATAATTTCATCGGGGAAGTCATAATCAGGATTGTGCAATGCCGGGCAATCCTCTCCGGAGCCAACACCAAACATGGCACCCTCGTATTTTTCAGTAAACAAACCAAAATCCTCTCCCCACTTAAATGGTGTATCGAGTTCTTTTAAATCTACTCCTGAATCTCGAGCACTTTTTCGCACTTTATCCACTGCCTCAGGTGCATTTTGATTAGCGCTAAAAACCTCAGTCCAACTAATATCAACCGGAATATGAAATTCTTTTGAAGCCTTTTCGGTCAGATCCACCATATCTTTCGTCAATTGATCCATGAGTTCGTTGGAAAAGGATCTGAATGTAAGATGAAGCTCTCCGTAACCGGCTGATACGCCATAAGCTTTCTCACCCAAATTGATGTGAATTGGCGTTATGAGTCTGAATTTTTCATGCGTGGGATCTTTGACAACCACATTTTCACTTTCGGTCAGAACATTAGCAATTGGATATGCCGGATTGAAACCTTTTTCGGGTTCAGCAGCATGAGAGGTTTTACCTTTCCACTTTGAGATCATGCTCTTTGCAGCAGCCGTAAACGTTTCGTTTTTAACTGCAACCTGTCCTTTTGGAAATCCCGGCAAATTGTGGAGCGCATAGACGTAATCCGGTTCAATTTTAGAAAAATTCGAATCTTCAATTACTGAACGAGCTCCTCTTCCATCTTCCTCAGCCGGTTGATAGAGTAAAATCAATCTGCCTTTTTTAGGTCTATTTTGAGAAACAATTGTCGCCAAACCGGTCATGATTGCCATGTGCCCATCGTGACCGCATTTATGCGAAACACCATCGCGCTCTGACCGATGATCAAACTGATTGATTTCCTGTATTGGAAGAGCATCCAGCTCACATCTAAAAAGGATTGATGGACCTTCCTCTTTTCCTTTAAAAATTGCAGCTAGCCCTGTTTTGCCTAGATGAACAATTTCATCGGGCTTTAGCGATTTCAGCTTGGTTTCTATTTTTTCAGAAGTGTCGTATTCATTTCCTGATACTTCAGGCTCCTTGTGAAGCTCTCTTCTAAAATCGGTGATTTCCTGGATTAAATCTTGCTCTATCTCCATGCTTATTGCTTTCTTTTCCAACGCATCTCGAGATACGGATTTGTAAAGCCAACCTTTTCATAAAGAAACTTGGCCGGATTATTATCCTCAACGTGTAGCGCCACATCTCCGGCACAAAGTTTTAATGCACCTTCCATCAATTTTTTTCCTGCTCCTTTTCCGCGCTGATTGTGGTGAACAGCTATGTAAACCAGAATATGCTCTGGAATGTAGCCAGACATCCCGGTGTCATTGATTACAACAGCTCCAACAATCTCTTTGTTTTCGAGCCCAAGCAGGATGAAACCACCGTGATCAAAAACATAGTTGAGAGCTTTTAATATATCCTCTTTGGGATCACCAAATTCTTCGAGGTGTTCATGGAGAAAATCAGCAATAACATCATTGCTGTGTAATTTGTCTTTTCCTGAATTTTGGTTGAGTGTCTTAAATTTCATGCTTTTATATTTTTAGTTTTTTACTTCTTCATGATGATCAATAACAGTTCTCTTGTTAGGAAATAGATTGCTTAAAGATATGAAAAGTACCGCTGAGGCTAGAATTCCAAAGAAGTTGGCATCCAATCCAAACGGAAGGTTTACTTCAAATGCATTGAGAAAAACCGTTGTTAATCCGCCACCTAACATTGCTGAAACAGCTCCAATCGTACTTCTCTTTTTCCAAAAGAATGCTCCAATCACAGGAACCAACAGTCCGGAGACCATAAAGGAATAAGATAGAAGCATCAGATCCAGCACATTCTGCAAATTGAGCGCAATCAAGATGGCTGCTGCACCAATAATGAGTGTGATCACCTGTGAGATTCGCACAACCTGATTTTCTTTGAGATTCACAATTTTAGAGAGTAAATCAGAGACAATATTACCCGATGCAGCCATCAGGCAAGAATCCGCTGTACTCATAATTGCTGAAAAATAAGCCGACATCATAATACCCATTAAACCAACTGGAAGTACGGTTCTGAGTAAAAGTGGTAATCCCATTTCAGAATCGAGGTCAGAGCCTACCGGAAAACCGAGTTCACCAAACATTCCCTGGTCAAAAGCCACACGAGCAAAAAGACCTAAAAGCACACCCATCATTGCCATGATAGGCCATTCCAGAATGCCGGCAATGAACCATGCTTTTTTTGCTTCTTTTTCACCTTTTGCCGCGTACATTCGCTGGTAAAGCGTCATCCCGACAAACCAAATGGGAATAATAGTAATCGCCCAATTGACGAGCTGACTCCAGGAAATATTAGTGAGCGACAAAAACTCAGGCCCCACTGAAGCTTTAATTGCCGGAATTCCACCAATAGCATTGTAAGCGAGTGGCAATCCAATAAAGATTAAACCGATCATCAGTATTGCCCACTGAACAGTATCGGTGTATATCACAGCTTTGAGTCCGCCCAGTACGGTGTAAACCACCGCAATAACTCCCATGATAATGAGCGCTTCGGTCAGACCCAAATTCACAAATGAGGCAGAAGCAAGCTTGGCACCTGCCAATATTTGAGAACTGGTAAAACCGAGGTAGCCAATAGCCGATATGAGTCCGGCTAACAGGGCTACCTCAGGTCCGTAAAATTGATTGAATATTTGCGGGAATGTGAGTAATTTGACCTTTTTTGATAGTTTGGCTACTTTGGGAATTAAAAAAGCACCGCTCAACCAAGCGCCTATCAGTCCCGTGAACAACATCCACGACCCACTAACTCCCATAACAAAACCAAGGCCTCCCAGTCCGATTGAAAAACCGCCACCTACATCGGTAGCTACGACTGAAAGGCCAATATGCCAACTTCCCATCGACCTACCGCCAACATAATAATCATCCTCAGATTTGTTCTTCCTCATAAAGAAGAAGCCCACACCGAGCATGACAACCATATATGTTATGAAAATCGTTAGGTCTATCCAGTGCATTGAGAATTAAGCTATATTCTCAAGCTTCACCAATTCGGCATCAATCATCATACGGTCAATTAAGTTTTGGAATTTCTCAGCACGATCTTTCGGTACCAGAAGCTTGAATTTTCCTCTATTTTGCTTTGAGTAAGAACTGAACAGAATCCATTTTGCAACCTGATCCTGTATTTCACGCTCTTTCATTTTGTGCTCTATTTCGTACACATCAGAAACTTCGTCTTTAACGGCTACCAGATCAGGAGTAAACTTCTTCATTGATCCGTTATAATTGAGATCTATTGGTGTTTTGTAGCCGGCAAAACGGGTTTTGAGCTCATCGTACCCTTCCTTTTCCAATTTCTTGACGAGCTTCTTTAAAACCTTCTCTTTCTTTTGCGATGTTGATGTTGCCATTTATTTCTTTATATTATATAGTGTTAAACAAAAAAAGTAAAATTTAGTTCTTGTACAAACTATTTTGGAATAAATATTGCTATTGAAAGTTAATGGGTTCATGCTCTGTAATAACAGGAGATGCACTGACATCTTTAGCTCCTAACACATTAACTAACAAATTAGATGCTTTTTTAACTTCCTCAAATTGATCAGGAGACATATTCTCGAGTTTATCTCTCAGCTCGGTATGTAAAAGGCCGGGAGAGTTTTCGATGATGTATTTTCCTTTAGTGGTTATCGAAACGTATGTTACCCTTCTATCTCCCGTTTTAGGCAATTTAGCTACATACCCCTTTGCTTCCAATCTATAAATTAACCCGGTAACAGTACTTGCATTGAGGTTGAGGTATTTTTTAATTTCACTTTGACGTGCCTTAAACTCTTCTTGTTCATTGAGATAAACCAATGTTAATAATTGTGGAATGCTAACACCAAACTCTTTTTGAATTCGCTTTGATTCAAGGTTAATAGACCTCACTATTTTGCGAATGTTCAATATGATATCTTTAGCATCCATTTTGATGAAAATAAAAAATTTATTTGGACTGATCTTAAATTGGGCGCAAAGTTTAGTGAAAAAATATCGAAAAGTCCACTTATTAAAGCTTTTGTAACAATTATTAACGGTTGTATTCAAAAAAAGATTTCTCTTCATACTTCACTAAACCTGAATTCCTATACTTTCGTATTTTCACGGAAATTGACAACTTTGGTTTCAAAACATACGAATCATGTCAGCAGATAACAATATGCAAGGAATCCCAAGCGTGGATTTAGCTGATTTCACATCAGGTGATAAGGAAAAGAAGCAAAATTTCGTAAAAAAACTCGGTGAAGCTTACGAAACAATTGGTTTTGTAGCGGTGAAAAACCACGGAATTGATGATGAACTTATCGAAAAGCTCTACAAAGAAGTGAAATGTTTCTTTGATCTCGATGAGGATGTTAAACTGAAATACGAACACGCTGATCTGGCCGGTCAGCGCGGTTATACTTCATTTGGCAAAGAACATGCTAAAAACCGTAACACCGGAGATCTAAAGGAATTTTGGCAATTTGGACAATACGTTGAAGATGACGATCCACTAAAAGAAGAATACCCTGAAAATATTTACGTTGAAGAAATTCCTCGCTTCAACCTTGTAGGTAAAAAAGCTTATCAATCGCTCGAAGCAACAGGTGTGGATATGTTGAGAGCTATAGCGCTTTATCTCGACCTCGATGAGAATTATTTTGATGATAAAGTGTTGCGTGGCAACAGCATTTTACGCGCTATACATTATCCACCTATTGATAAAAACGCTCCTGAGGATGCGGTCAGAGCCGGTGAGCACGAAGACATCAACCTCATCACTTTACTTATTGGCGCTTCAGCTGACGGATTGCAGGTTCTGAACAGAAAAGGGGAATACGTTGATGTTACAGCTCTTCCCGATCACATTGTAGTCAACGTTGGTGATATGCTTCAACGCCTCACAAATGCAAAACTGAGAAGTACTACGCACCGCGTTGTGAATCCGCCCAAAGATAAGTGGCACACTTCGCGCTACTCAATCCCGTTCTTTCTTCACCCAAAGAGTGATATGAAGCTGGATTGTCTCGGTTCATGTATTGATGAAGAACACCCAAAACAATTTGAAGACATTACAGCGGGAGAATACTTAGATGAACGCTTAAAAGAAATAGGACTCAAATAAATAAACGCTATGAAAAGAGAATTTTTAACACTATTGACAATTGGCTCGTTCGCGTTTTTCGCGAGTTGCGGAAATCAGGGAACTGAAAAGAAAACTGAAGAAAAAGACCAAAAGGTTGAAGAAGCCGCAAAAAAAGAAGAATGCACTTACGCATTTGATCTTGAAAATACTTCAGTAAAATGGACAGCTTACAAAACAACTGAAAAGATTGGCGTGAGCGGAACGTTTGATTCACTCATCGTTTCAAACACACAAAAAGCCAGTTCAATAGCAAGTGTTTTTGAAAATGCGACATTTGAAATTCCGGTTGCTACGGTTAACTCCAACGCTCCTGACCGCGACAAAAAAATCCTGGCACACTTCTTTGGTGTAATGGATGAAACTACATCGATTAAAGGAAAGGTTTTAGGAGTAGATGAAGCTATCGGTATTATTTCTATGGATATCACAATGAATAATATAAGTAAAGCTTTTGACTTTAGCTACGAAATCAAGGATAATACCTTATCAGTTTCAGCAGAAGGTATGAAATTATCTCATTGGAAAGCTCAGCCTGCTGTCGATTCACTCAACACAGTTTGTTACGATCTTCACAAAGGATCTGACGGTGTGAGTAAATTGTGGCCTGAGGTCAAAATCGAAATTGCCTCAAAAGTCCAAAAGGATTGCAAATAAGAAATCATTAACAATTAGAACCGAACCCCGGCAACAAACTTGTCGGGGTTTTTCGTATGTAAGCCCTACCTTTGCAGCGAATTATGGAAAAAGGAAGAGTTGTAGTTGGTTTATCGGGCGGAGTTGACTCAAGTGTAACAGCTTATCTTCTTCAGCAACAGGGCTATGAAGTCATCGGGATGTTCATGAAGAACTGGCACGATACCTCTGTGACCATCAGCGATGAATGTCCGTGGGTTGACGATAGTAATGATGCGCTTCAGGTTGCTGAATCGCTCGGAATTCCTTTTCAAACGATCGATCTCAGCGAACAGTACAAAGAAAGAATTGTCGACTACATGTTTGCTGAATATCAACGTGGCCGCACACCCAATCCCGATGTGCTGTGCAACCGCGAAATCAAGTTTGACATATTTCTCGATGCAGCAATGAAACTGGGAGCCGATTATGTGGCAACCGGTCATTATTGTCAAAAAGGTGTTGAAGAAATTGACGGCAAAAATGTTTACAAACTAATTGCCGGTGCTGATAAAAATAAAGATCAAAGTTACTTCCTCTGTCAGCTCAATCAGGATCAACTGAGCAAAGCTCTGTTCCCGATCGGGCATTTGCAAAAAAGCGAAGTGCGGGAAATCGCACAGGAAGTGGGTCTTGTAACGGCAGATAAAAAAGATTCTCAGGGCTTGTGTTTCATCGGAAAAGTGAAGTTGCCAGATTTTCTTCAGCAACAACTCAAACCCAAAGCCGGCAAGGTGGTGGAGATTCCGAAAGATGCCGGGATTTACGCTAAAAACGGCTCTGACCGTGACCTTGAAAAAATGGCTACTCCCTTCGCCCACTCTACTGAAATGGGCAATGTGGTTGGGGAACACAACGGAGCACATTTTTTCACAATCGGGCAGCGAAAGGGGCTGGGCATAGGAGGAACGCCTGAGCCGCTTTTTGTGATTGAAACAGATACTGAAAACAACATTATTTATACCGGACAGGGTGAAAATCACCCGGGGCTCTATCGATCAGCTCTTTTCATTCCCAACAGCGATACTCATTGGGTTCGCGAGGATTTAAAAATGAATAATGGTCAGAGCCAAAAGTTCGATATTCGCATACGCTACCGCCAACCTTTACAAGCCGGAACTGTTCACAAGACAGAAGAAGGTATTTACATTGAATTTGACGAACCTCAACGCGGCATCACGCCCGGTCAGTTTGCGGCCTGGTATAACTGTGATGAGTTGATTGGTTCAGGAGTAATTGCATAACGAAACATTGTTAGATGCGCGATAAATTAAATACGATAGAGGAAGCCCTCGAAGATATTAAACAGGGAAAAGTTGTCATTGTCGTTGACGATGAAGACCGTGAAAATGAAGGTGATTTTGTGGCTGCAGCCGAAATGGCAACACCTGAAATGATCAATTTCATGGCCACTCATGGTCGCGGATTGATCTGCACACCCATTACTGAAACACGAGCAAAAGAGCTCAACCTCGAGCTCATGGTGGGCAAAAATACCGATCCGCACGAAACAGCATTCACCGTTTCGGTCGATTTCAACGGAGCCGGAAATACAACCGGTATTTCTGCACACGATCGCGCAAACACGGTCAGAGCCCTTGTCGAGCAATCTACCAAACCGACAGATTTCAACCGTCCCGGGCACATTTTCCCGCTCAAAGCCAAAAACGGAGGTGTTCTCCGCAGAACCGGGCACACTGAAGCTTCCATCGATTTAGCGCGTTTGGCCGGATTAAAACCGGCCGGAGTGATCGTGGAAATCATGAACGAAGACGGAACAATGGCTCGTTTGCCACAACTGTATAAGATTGCTCATAAATTCGATTTAAAAATCATTTCCATCGAAGACCTTATCGCGTACAGGATGGAAAATGAATCACTTATCGAGAAAGTATTTTCTACCACACTCGATCACAATGGGGATAAATTTGAACTCCATGTTTTCAACCAAACCACTACAGGTGAGCGACACGTAGCAGTGACAAAAGGGACATGGGAAAAAGGAGAAGAAGTGCTAATCAGAGTTCATTCTTCCTATCTGCGAGGTGATATTTTGAAATCGACTCAAATCTCAGCCGGACCCGAAATCTACGCTGCGCTTTCCATGATAGAAAATGCCGATAAAGGTGTTGTTATTTACATGCAACAGGAAAACAGCAACACTGTCCTCAATCGCAAGCAACGCAAAGAAGGAATTGATGCTGTGGATGCTAAATTGCAAAAGATGAAAATGGATCCGCGCGATTACGGTGTTGGAGCTCAAATCCTGAACAGTTTGGGCGTTCAAAAAATGAAGCTCATGTCAAACCACCCCAAGAAACGCACAGGAATGGTAGGCTACGGTTTAGAGGTTACAGAGTTTGTTCCGTTAAAAGAGAAAGCATGATTATTTCTTAAATCAATTTAACTCCACTGCGTCTATTTTCCCGAATCTCTGTTATTTTGCAGCATGATCGGAATCAACAATATTTCTGTTTCGTTTAGCGGACACCAGCTTTTTGAAGACATTTCCTTTAAAATACTCCCCAAAGATCGCATCGGTCTAACAGGAAAAAATGGTGTAGGGAAATCCACGCTCCTCAAAGTCATTATGAACATCCAGGAACCGGACAGCGGTTCGGTTGCGCTTTCTGAAGACGATACGCTTGGCTACCTACCACAAGAACTGGAAGTTTCAAGCCAAAAGTCGATCATGG
>NZ_JAVLBN010000114.1:0-508 GCF_031581065.1 Salibacter sp. | reverse complement strand
CTATTGTTTTCAATATAAAACTTGTGATAAGGCGTACAATACAATATACGACCATCATCGACTTCAACCCGAATCAACTCTTGATTTTCACCTGTTTTATGGACTTGCACACTGCTGTATTCTTCACCATTCCATACATTAACCCATTGTCCATCGAGTGAATAGATCGGTTTCTCTCCTTGATCAGTCAATATTTTTGTTTCGGGTGAAACACACAGATTGCTGGATTTAATTGTGCCAATATTTTGTTGATTGCTCTTTTGATTGGCTGCGTCCTTGTAGAGCATATAAGGTGTTCCAGTCTCAATCTGAGAGTCTAGGATTTTCAACCACAATTGGCGAGCGGGAATTTGTCGTTTATAGCGTTGTTCACTTTCGTATCTCTCGTACAACTCTTTAAACTCTTCGCCCACGGCATCCGAGAGTCCAGGGCACTCATCCGGACACATTAGCGACCAAGGCAAATTTTTTTGGACTCGTTCCATAAATAGGTCGGGAATCCAAAGCG
>NZ_JAVLBN010000113.1:0-523 GCF_031581065.1 Salibacter sp. | reverse complement strand
ATTTATGTCGTGCGCAAGCACTTATCCGTCCTGCATGCGGCGATCGATATTAATGACGTCAAGCAGGCCTTTGGTCATCACCTAGTTGAGTTGACCGATGAATCAGTGCCCTTTCCCGATTCATCCACTCAGGCCGCTCAGACCGATCATCACCATGAGGATACGCAGACAAGCCACGCCCGGAACCAAACTCAATCCCAGTCGCAGCCTCAACCTCAACCTCAACCTCAACCTCGGCCCCAGTCCCAGTCCCAGTCCCAACAAGAGCCGCCGCCGACTGACCACTACCAATTGGCTGTTGGTTACGGCTGGTCACTGGATTTTCGGTTTATTGATGGCGAGGCGCGCGGGGTTAACTTGGAATGTGACTCGAAGGCGATGTTTTTGGCATTTAGCGGCGGCGTACATGACGATCTTGCGCCATACGGTTTCCAACCTGATTAATCCTCAACCAGCAAAATTTCCATCCGGTAAATTCTTGATCTAAATCTAACAAATTCCCCATTCAACAAATGAGGTGATC
>NZ_JAVLBN010000112.1:0-538 GCF_031581065.1 Salibacter sp. | reverse complement strand
ATAGATATAAAACATCAAATTACCGTCCTTATCCGAGACAGAGTTGTTTGGATTCCCTGAAACATTGAAATGATTGTTGTTTGGTAATTGAAAAGGGGTTGCTGTTAACCCATTGAAATTAAGCCATTCATGATTGGAGCCTGCAATAGACCAGTTATTAGCCTGCCCACCATGTTGAGGAGACTGTGCTTTAACTGAGAGCAAAGCCAAAGTAAATAATATAAGGAGTAAAACTCTTTTCACGCCTGACCTTGAATAATTGATTTATAACTATTCGAAGTTACAAAAATAAAGGCGAGGAAGCAAAAGTTGTAAAGTATTTAGTCGTTATTTGTTTTTGTTTTTCAATTAATTAAACATAACTTATCGCGACATAAATTAAAAATTTTACATTATGAAAAAACAAGTTTTATTAACGACACTACTGAGTTTTCTCCTTGTTATCGGGGTGAATAACGCGAACGCACAATGGCTGAACCCTGCTTACACAGGTGGTGCAACCTTTCCAAGTACTTACGGTTTAGGAAATACCTTAAAC
>NZ_JAVLBN010000111.1:0-553 GCF_031581065.1 Salibacter sp. | reverse complement strand
TTGTTGTTTCAATCAAGTCAGGGTTTAACAGGAGTTTTTCAATTTCTTCCTTAGAAACACCATGTTCGTTTCCGATCTGAAAAAGCACTTCCAATTCTGAAGTGTCAACCTCATTGTCTGCTAACGCCAGAGAATAGAGATTGAGGAAATGACTTTTTAATTTGTCGTCTATTGCCATATTCATTTGATTTTGTCGGTTAACTTACTTGTTTAGTTCGCAATGTCGTTTTTTTACAATTGGGCACAACGTTTTGCAGCTAAGAAACGTGGGGCTTTCGAAGCTCTTACTTGTCCGCCCGTGACAAATATAGCCACGAAGAACGAACCTGGCGTTTACCACTGTCCGCCCCATGTTTTCTTAGGTGCTGTTAGCACCTGTTTTTTTTCATTTTCCAAAGTGTTCAGCAATCTTTTTGTTATAGGACACAATATTGTCTCGTATTTGAGTAAAATTCTGAATTTGTTCATTAAGAACGCGATAACTTTCAGTCACTTGCTTAAATTCTTCTTTGAACTCATTGTATTCTGGGTAAATCCTGTTAAATTCTTGGTC
>NZ_JAVLBN010000110.1:0-555 GCF_031581065.1 Salibacter sp. | reverse complement strand
GCCGAGGTTGAGGTTGAGCCGGAGGTGCTGACCGTAGCGTCAGTAGTCGAGGTTGAGGTTAAGGTTGAGGCGTTCAAATTTTACTTTGGGGTTGTTGGGTATTCAAGTTGTTAAGGGCCCCGTTCCTTGCGTCACGAGGGTCTAAGTTCATCTAAGCTTTGGTTGGGACCAAAGGCTAAGATTCACTAAGATTTGGGAGTTTGTAACGCAGCGATCGCGGAGTAAGTGATGATAGCTTTGCTGAATTACGCGGAGGTCGCAGCGTGTTCGCTGGCGCTCACTTTTTTTTGTTTAAAATTGAGAGTTATATTAGATGTGTAGCAAAAAAAGCAGGTAGTTAAGTCTCGATTTACTGCTAAGCATTATTTTATTAAATTTGAATTAATGGAATTAATAAACCAACATATTGATGAGCTGAGAAAATTATGCGATGAATATAATGTGTTAAGGCTTTATGTGTTTGGATCTGTTGCTAAGGGTGAGCACGATAAGACAAGTGATATCGATTTGTTGGTTGAATTTAGTGGGGTTGATCCTTTAGATTATTTCGATAAT
>NZ_JAVLBN010000010.1:0-69147 GCF_031581065.1 Salibacter sp. | reverse complement strand
GGGTTTGAAGTGAAACGCCAAATATCTCTTCCAATTGTTTATGACGGAATTGAGTTTAAGGAAGGCCTCAGGTTAGATTTGCTAATAAATAATCTGGTGATTGTAGAGTTAAAGGCAGTTGAAATTGTGAATCCGGTTTGGGAATCACAAATTATTAGCCACTTAAAGCTCACTGATTTAAATCTTGGTTACCTAATCAATTTTAACGTTCCTTTAATTAAGAATGGGATTAAAAGGTATAGAAATTGAATCTTGTTGAAGATATACTTAGTGTCTTAGCGCCTTCGTGGCATCATTCTTTAACCCACCATTTGCTCGCTTAAGATCTCTAAATAACTGGCTGTTAGCCTGTATTTGTCGTCTTGTTCAGGATTGTCCAGCAAGTGTTCTTTTACTTTTACAATGTTGCGCTTGAGAGGTTCATCTTCATCTGGGCGTTTCATGTTTTCCACGATCGTAACGGCCTCGAGCATTGACATGTAATCACTTTTGAGTGCAATGTTTGTCAATTGATCCAGGTGTTCATCAATACTCAAACCTGCCTCCCATATTGCCGATAGTAAAAATGAACGCTGGTAACTCTCAATGTTTTGCTCAGCAGCATTGAGAATTGGCCTTACAGCATCCTGATCATTCAAACCGAAAAACACTTTTTGCAATTCATCCTGAACTTCCTGGTTTTGATTGTTGAGATATAAATCGATCAGGAATGGGATAATAGAAGCATCACCGTGTTCTTTCACTTCTTTCAGAGCCGAAACAATAGCCTTGTTATCGTCACTCTGAAGCTTTTCAGTGATCTTTTTGAGTTTTTTTTGTCTGGACTTTTCCTGAGTTGCTGTAAGCTTTTTCATCTTGATATTCCGCTGTAAATTTTTGCAAAACTACGAATCATATTCGTTGTCAATTGAAATAATGATTCGAATAAAGGAGTCAATCAACGCTATTTTGTTTAATAAGTTTCTTCAAGCCATTTGATTATCGTAACATAATATGCAATTTAGTATTGCGTTAATTTTGACATGATTATGAAAAGACCTTTAGCTGTTCTACTTTTTCTCCTGTTATTCAGTTGTTTTAATTCCTATAGCCAGTCAACTAAATTTTCAGGAGTTGTCATTGACAAAGACACAAGAGAAAGCATTCCGTTCGTTCATTTTGCGAGTACCACAAATCAAGGAATTGGATTTGTATCATCAGAACAAGGAACATATAAATTTCAATTCAACCTCGATAAAAGTGACACATTTTCAATAAGTGTAATTGGCTATAAAAGTCTCAAAGTTGCAGTTTCAAAACTGATGAACACTGATACTGTCTACATGGAAAGCAAACAACTTGAATTAAATGAATTTGTAGTTAGTGCAAAACCCAGGACAGCAAAGGAAATATTCAAAGATGCAGTGAAGAAGTTTAATGATACAGAATACAATGATCAGAGCTTTATTGCTGGATATGAGGAATTGCTTATTAGTAATGATTTAAAAGATACCTCCTTCATGAAAGCCACTTGTGTAATAACTGGTTATTCACCAAAAGAAAAAGTTGGAATATTTAAGGAGTTTCAGGAAAGGGTAACAATATTAGCTGTGGATTCATTGAAAAACGGAGGTGATATAGGAGGAGTAAATTTACTTTTAATGATGACACGTTTTACAAAAGTTAATGAGATGTTGTCTTTTTCCTTTTATAGGTGGTATGATTATGAAGTAACGGATACAATTTTAGATGAGGACAATCACGTTGTGTTTAAAATTATAGGGAGAGATAGAAATGAAGATATATCACTGAGTGCTACTATTGATGTCACCACAAACAGTTTTTTAGAATTAACAGACTATTGGGGGGCTGGTGAACAAAGAAAGTCAACATTCTATCGAGTAGTTTTTAGTGACTACATTGATGTTGGTCTCCCAACTAAAATGGAAATGCAGCTTAATCGGGATTTTGGTCACAGGCCAGACGATAAAAAAATATATGATAAAGGGTGGTTTATAAAAACAACTTTAAACCTCTACAAAAAAGTCGCAGCACCCATAGAGACTGAGAGCTGGGTGGAAGGATCAAAGTCAATGTTTGAAGGCGAAATAGATCTGGATTTAAAGGAAAAACTCGGCTATTAGATTTATTGCTTTAATTGAGTTGAGGTTTCAGATAGTTCAGCTTTAGATTAAACCTTAAACAAATAAACGATTAAACATTAACCATAATTACGCGGTCCAAAAATCGAAGATCCAAGCCTCACCATATTACTTCCTTCTTCAACTGCTACTTCGTAATCATTGGTCATTCCCATTGAGAGGACTTTGAAGTGATCGTATTCCTTTTTCATCTTATCGAAGAAAGACTTCAATTCACCAAATTGCTTTTTCAATACTGATTCGTCATCAGTGTGTAAAGCCATTCCCATAGCACCAACAATCCTGATGTTTTGTAACTCTTTCAATGGTTCTGACCGTAAAAACTCAACAGCTTCATCGTAATCAAAACCGAATTTGGTCTCTTCACCGGAAATGTGAAGTTGTACCAAACAATCGATTACTCGATCCTCATTTTTAGCTCGTTTGTTGATCTCTTTAGCGAGTCGCAAACTGTCCAACGAATGAACGAGCTTAACAAATGGCGCGATGTATTTCACTTTATTTCGCTGTAAATGACCGATGAAGTGCCATTCGATATCTTTTGGTAATTCCTCGTGTTTTTGCTCCATCTCACGTGCCTTGTTTTCACCAAAAACACGCTGACCAGCATCATAGGCTTGCATCAAATCTTCATTCGGTTTCGTTTTTGAAACAGCTACTAAAGTCACATCATCAGGGAGTTCTGACTTGATCTTTTGAATATTTTCTGCAATGTTTGCCATAATTAGAATTTAAAATTCAAGAATGTCATAGATCGTCAATCCACTTCTCAACTTGGGCTCAACCCACGTACTTTTAGGCGGCATAATCATGTTGTTGTCAGCCACGTTTTTAAGCTGCTCAACGGTAACAGGATAAACAGCAAATCCCACATCGTAACTGCCGTTATTCACGTTTTCTTCAAGTCCTTCGAGACCTTCCAAATCTCCCATGAATTTTACTCGTTTATCCGTTTTTTCATCTTCAACACCCAAAATAGGATTGAGTATCAATGATGAAAGTATTTGACAGTCTAATTGTTCAACAGGATGTTCCAGATCGATGTCCTTTTGATGTGGTGTTAACCTGTACCAATCTCTGTTGATGTACATTCCAAACTCGTGGAGCCTGTGTGGCTGGTACCTATTTTCACCAAGATATTCAACTTCAAATGATTGCTTGATTTTAGTCAAAAACTCGTCAATCGTTTGACCATTTAAAGAAGAAACCAATCGGTGAAAAGCTCTTATTTCCATTTGTTGATCACTGATCAAGTAAGCCATAAAGTAATCGCTCGGCTTTTTTTGGTCAGATCCAAGGTCGTCAGCCAAAAGAGATGAGGAAGCAGAACGGTGGTGACCATCAGCAATGTAAACAGAATCTACATCGCTAAACTCTTGCTGAATAGTTTTAATATCACCTTGATCATCAATGACCCACAGTGTGTGCGTATGCTCGTCAGTTGTAGAAAACTCATATTCTGGGCGAGAGCCTTTGATCTTTTCAAGCAACTCCTCGATTTTATCTTTCTTCGTGTAAGTCAGTAAAACAGGCTCAGCATTGATCCCCGTAGTTTTGAGGTAGTTTTTGAACATTTTTTCACGCTCAGGAAGCGTGTGCTCATGCTTTTTGATGTGTCCACTTTGGTAATCCTCAACAGCAATTCCAGAAATAATCCCAGTAAAAATGTGATCGCCATATCGCTGCTCATAGACGTAAAAAGCCGGATTTTCTTCCTTTTTCAAAATACCCCTCTGGCAGAAATCGCGATACTCTTCACGAACCTTTTCAAACTTCTCAACCCCATCTAATTCGTTTGCAGCAGGCGGATGAATAATCTGCAAAAACGAAAACGGATTGTTTTCAAGCTTTTCCGCCATCTGCTCATGGGAATAAGAAATGTATGATCGCGTGGCAACTAAATGTGCCTTGTCGCGGCTTGGCCTCACGGCTCTGAAAGGGATTACATCTGCCATAGATCAGGTATTTGGCGGTCAAAATTAACATAATACATCAGCTTTAAAACTGATTGTAATAAAGTAATGGTCAGAACCGAAAGTCCACTTGCCAAATTCACCTAAATACTACTTGTTTTAGCTTGAGTTTTCGATATTTGCCCATTCAAAACGAATAAGGATGAGCAAAGCAGGCATTCCAAAAGGAACCCGTGATTTTGGCCCGGTTGAAATGGGGCGCAGGAATTACATTTTTGATCAGATTAAAGAAGTTTTCAGGCTACACGGTTTTTCACAAATTGAAACTCCGGCTATGGAACGGACTGATGTTCTTCTCGGTAAATACGGGGAAGAAGGAGATAGGCTGATTTTTAAGGTTATGCCGCGCGGGCGTAAACTCAATCAGTTAAAAACTGAACTCGAAAAAGATCAAACTGCTGAGGTTGCAGCTAATAAATCTGCCGAGGAAGCTCTTCGCTATGACCTTACAGTTCCATTTGCCCGCTTTGTTGTTCAGCACCAGAATGATATAAGTTTTCCATTCAAGCGATACCAAATTCAGCCGGTTTGGCGAGCTGATAAACCTCAAAAAGGAAGGTACCGCGAGTTTTATCAATGTGATGTGGATTGCATTGGATCTGATTCGTTACTCAATGAAATAGAGCTGATCAATATCATGCAGGAGGTTTACGAACGGCTTAACCTGCCAGATGTAACCATCAAACTCAACAACCGCAAAATTCTAGCTGGTATTGCTGAGGCGATTGGCGAAAAAGACAATATGATGGAAATTACCATCGCGTTGGATAAACTCGACAAAATGCCAGTTGAGAAAGTCAATGAGGAGTTGAAGAATAGAGGCATCAGCGATAAAGCGATTGAAAAACTGCAGCCAATTATGAATCTGTCCGGTTCCAATGAGCAAAAGATGCAGACAATTGCTGATGTTCTCGCTGATAGTGAAATCGGGCAAAAAGGAGTTGAAGAAATGACTTTCATGTTGGGGCAGGCTGATGCTTTGGGGTATAGGAATATCAACTTTGAAGTAACGCTCGCTCGCGGACTCAATTATTACACTGGGGCTATTTTTGAAGTTACACATCCTGATTTCCCATCGAGTATCACTGGTGGCGGTCGCTACGATGACTTAACAGGAGTTTTTGGAGCGAAGGAAAAACTATCAGGAGTTGGAATTTCATTTGGCGCAGATCGCATTTACGATTTGATGCTCCAAAAAGAGTTATTCCCTGAATCAGTTGAAAACGTTACCGATATTCTCTTTGTCAACTTTGGGGATAATGAAGCTGCGCAAGTATTGAAATGGATGAAACAATTGCGTGAAGCCGGAATCAAAGCCGAGCTCTATCCTGATACGGCCAAGATGAAAAAGCAGATGAAATTCGCCAATGATAAGAATGTTCGCTATGTTGGAATGGTAGGAGAAGATGAACTCAACAAACAGGAAATTACGCTTAAAAATATGAAAACGGGTGAGCAGGAATCGCTCACTGTTCAGGCAATTTGTGATAAATTAGGAAAGTAATGAATACAGAAGTCCATCATATAAAACCAGAGGATTTATCAATTGAGGCTGTTGCTGATATCGTCAATAAAGGCAAAAAGCTCTCACTGTCAGAACCGGCAAAAAACAAAGTGATCAAGTGCCGCGAGTATCTCGACAATAGGATGGAGCAACAAAAGACTCCAATTTATGGGATCAACACCGGATTTGGGTCGCTGTGCAATACTGAAATCGGGAAAGCTGATCTGGAGCAACTTCAGGAAAACCTCGTGAAGTCGCACGCGTGCGGAACCGGAGATGAAGTGCCTCAACACATTGTAAAACTGATGTTATTGCTCAAAGTTCAGGGACTTTCATATGGTCATTCCGGAGTACAACTCGATACTGTTGAGCGACTCATTACTTTTTACAATGAAGATATTTTACCGGTTGTCTATGAACAGGGTTCGTTAGGTGCCAGTGGTGATTTGGCTCCACTGGCTCATTTGAGTTTACCAATCCTCGGGCTCGGTGAAGTTTATCACAACGGAGAAAAGAAGCCCGCTGCTGAGGTTCTGACCGAAATGAATCTCGACCCTATAAAGTTGAGAAGTAAAGAAGGTCTTGCGCTGCTCAACGGAACGCAATTTATGAGTGCTTACGCAACACATATCTTGCTCGAATGGAACCGACTCAAGCCACTTTCAGAACGTATTACGGCATTGTCGCTCGATGCGTATGATGGCAGAATTGAGCCATTTGGAGATTTGCCACACATTGCGAGAAAGCAACCGGGGCAATTGAAAGTTGCACAATCTGTTCGCAAGCTTTTAGATGGGAGTGAGTTGGTTAAGCGACATAAAGAACACGTTCAGGATCCGTACTCATTCCGCTGTGTACCACAGGTTCACGGAGCTTCATACGATGCGCTCGATCATGTTCAAAGAATTGTGGAAAACGAGATCAGCTCTGTAACGGATAATCCAACTGTTTTCCCGGATGCTGATGAAGTAATCTCAGCCGGGAATTTCCATGGTCAGCCCATGGCAATAAACCTCGATTACGCGTCAATTGCACTTGCAGAATTAGGAAGTATATCAGAACGGAGAGTTTACAAGCTAGTGAGCGGAACTCGTGGATTGCCCGAGTTTTTGGTTGCCAATCCAGGTTTGAATTCAGGATTTATGATTCCGCAGTACACGGCAGCGAGTATTGTGAGTCAGAATAAACAGCTGTGCACACCATCGAGTGTTGATACTATTGACTCGAGCAACGGTCAGGAAGATCACGTGAGCATGGGTGCAAATGGCGCTACAAAAGCACTTCGCATATTGAATAACTATAAGAAAATTATAGCAATCGAATTGTTCAACGCTGCTCAGGCAATGGAATTCAGAAGACCGTTTAAGTCGTCTTCAAGTGTAGAGGAACTTTTTGAAAGTTACAGAAAAGAAGTTTCTAAAGTTGAAGATGATGCTGAATTACACGTTCTGATCAAAAAATCGATCAACTTTGTTGAAAGCTATTCAGCTTAACGGATAAAAACTTTTCTTCTATAAAACTTGTTGGAGTCACGAAAGCGGGCTGTAAAGATGTACAGTCCGTTTTTTAGTTGATCTGTTGTTATCACATTTGCACCATTTGTTGAGGTAACGACCTGTCCGTTTAGGTTGTAAATTCTCAATTCTGAAACTCGAGCATTTTGCAAAATGATTTGTGACCTGCTTTGAATGAATTTCACATTTTCGGGTAATGCAAAATTATTGTAAAGGTAAACCTTCGTTGAGTCACAAATTTCATTGTTTGATGTTACCGTATCATTTTGGAAGCTGAATGAAACACAAATTTTGAGACTATCGCTTGGGCTCAAGCTGAAAGGTGGAGAGAATAACTGAATACTATCTCCTGCGTAAAAAGTAGAGTCTAAAGTAAAGTTTGCCGGAATCGTATCGGTATTAACTGACCAGTGAAATGTGAGTTGCGTGCCTGACTGGACACTGTCGGGACCATTATTTCTGAGTTCAGCTGAGAAAGAAACCGTTGAGTTTTCCTCGATGCTGTCAGGTACGGTTATTTCGGTCAGATCCAGGTCGGCTGACTGGGAGAATCCGGCTCTGACCGTGATGAGAAGCAGAAGAGTAATGATTGTCTTGTTCATATCAAATAAAAAAGGCTACCTGCGAAGGTAGCCTCTTAAAAATTATCTTTCAAATCAAAGTGAATTACTTCACAAAACGAACAGTTTCATCAGCAACTTTAACGATGTAAAGTCCGCCATTTAATTCGTTGATGCTAACACGTGAAGTAGAGTTTGCTGTAAGGTTCACTCTTGAAGATTTCACGAGTTGACCAGCAACATTGTAAATGAAAAGATCCTGATTGCCAGGGTTTAGGTTCCCATTTACTTCAACGTTTAACATGTTTTGAGAGCGATAAACTTTGATGTCTCCTTCGTTGAGATTATTAACTCCAGTAACAGTTTTATCACCAACAATTGTTTTTGATTCAGATACAACGTAAGTACCTGCAGACCATGTCATGATTGAATCATTGAGAAGTACTGTGTGATCAACTGTAGCATCAGCAAATGAATAAGTAGTATCATTAGCAGGACCAACGAATGTACTTCCATTATCAAGTGACCAAAATGCATTTTTAGAAATACCAGTCATCAAATGTGGATCTGCAACATTTTTGAAGTTACCTTCAGCTGTAAAAGCTACAGATTCATTATCAGAAGTGATCGTGTCTTTATCTGTAGTGATACTGTTAGTAGCTTCGTAAGAAACAAATGGACGAAAATGTTGAACATATCCAAGAGTACTTAAATTATTGCTTCCTGTAAAACCAGCTAATGTAATAGTATCATCACTAACTGCAGCAGCACCGTTTTGGCCTGTGATCATTCTCAGCGTATCACTCACGTTTGAGTCTAAACTCATTTGTAAGTAAAAGCCATTAGCTGAACTGTGAGAGTTATCAAAAACAACATCATTAGCAAAGTCACCTACATTTGTGGTTGTAACTGGATCAATGCTTACTGTTTTTGTTTCTAAAACAGTGTTTGAAGGTAAGCCATTTGCTCCTGTTTCTACTAATGAAACTTCAACATTTACAGGAGATCCATCAGAATTTCCTGAAGCTAAGTGCATTCTAGCTCCTTCAACATCTAGTGAAATGTTTGATGGAGTTTGAACTCTATGAAACCAGGTGTAGATATTACTTGAATTGATTGATAGAATCACATAAGTAGTATCAGGGTTATACAATTGATTTACGAATGTCGCGTAAAAGTTAGTATCATTAATTGTTGTGTTTCCTCGCTCAATATTAACCTGATTGTTTTCTGATTGATCAGGATTTGGAAGTACACCAACTTCAGTTTGTGCACTTACATTTGAAGCAAGGATAAATGCAGAAGCAAACACTCCTGCGATCTTAAGTAATTGTTTTTTCATAATTATTTATTTTTCGATTTAGCGAGGCGAATATCAATAAATATTTGCCTCTATTCAAGTCTATTTACAGAAATATCAACTCTTTGTTTCATAAAAGAACTTAAAAAGTGGTTTAAAAAATAAAGGAGGTGCATCAAATCTCGATACACCTCCTTGAGTATAGTCAATTAATGAATTATTGTATTCTACCCATCGATTGGTAGCGCTGGGCAATTTCCTGATACTTTGATTGAAATTCTTGTTGAATTTCATCACTTTGAGGATATTTTTGAGTTGCCAGCATTACAGCATTACCCATAATACCAATAGATTGCTCCAGGTTAGGTTTAACAACACTCAATTTATTTTGATCCAGGCTCAGGTAATAATTAGCAAACTGAGATTCGCGCTCTATTATTTTACGCATTAACTCGTTAGCTTTTTCATTGTTACCCACGTTGTAATATTGTTCTGCTACAGGGAGAAGTGTTCCGTCATATGGTACTCTGTCGTTAACAGTTATGTCAACAACTCTGTCCAGCACTTTTTCTGCTCGTTCTTTATCTCCTTTGTTAGCAAGGTTTTGCGCCAGGCGAGAAAAAGTAAAACGAATGTTGGTTACAAATCTGAGGTTGTTTTCATCCATGAATACTTCAGGATCACTGTAACCGCCCCAGTCAAACTTATTCATCATGTTGTCATACATGGTTTCAGTGGCAACTCTTCCGTATCGTCTTCGGCTTGTGTTTTGAGTTTTGATCGGAACCAGTCTAAAGGCAAACCCTTCTTGCTGGAAATAATCTTCAAGTCCGTAGAATGCATCATTTCCCATCGTAATTGAGAAATAAAGTGGTCTGTCCCAATTGAAGTTTGCCAGGATATCCCACATTACCATTTCGTTTTTGAGAATGTAACGGCCATTCGCTTTCCAGGTGATTTCATCAAGGATTTGATCTTCAAGTGAAGGATCAACTGTACCATTTGCCATGACTTTTTCCTTAGGTACATTCAACTTGAATTTCTTGGTTGGGACGATATTGTCTTTTTGACCATTACCTAGAGGCTGTTTGTACTTGTCTTTTGTTACAACCGGAATGATCTTCTTGATGTCGTAATACTTGTCCTTGTCGATACCACGAACATTTCCAAATCTCACAAAATCTCTGGTTCCCTGTCTGTATTGATCAGGTGTCATTGAGATTGGAATAGGATCACCATCATAGGCTTTACGAGCCATTTGTTCAATGTACCAATCTGTGTTGAGAAGCATGAGGTTAACTACACGTACATCAGTACGGTAACCTTCAACTTCTTGCAAATACCAGAGAGGGAAGGTGTCGTTATCACCATTGGTGAATAAAATGGCATTTGGAGCACATGAATCGAGATAGTTTTTAGCAATTTCTCTCGCTGTGTAACGATCACTGCGGTCGTGATCATCCCAGTTTTCTGATGCCATGAGTACTGGAACTGCTAACAGGCAAACTAAAGTTGTTCCGGCTGCAAGAGCTTTTGGATTGATTTTATCTCTAAAGTGCCTGTAAAGCCCCATGACACCTAATCCTATCCAAAGGGCAAACGCGTAGAATGACCCTACAAAAGCGTAATCACGTTCTCTTGGCTGATATGGATAGTTGTTTAAGTAAATTGCAATAGCTATTCCTGTAAAGAAGAAGAGAAGGAATACGACTAAAGTATTGCGCTTATCGTATTTGTACTGGAAGAAAAGACCTATTAACCCGAGGATTAGTGGCAATAAATAATACTTATTGTAAGACCACTTGTCTTTGAGTTCATCTGGATATTCATCCATGTTTCCTAAACGAGCTTCATCGATGAATGGAATACCGCTCAGCCAGTTACCGTCAGTAAATTGGTTCTGATCGATACCATGTCCCTGAATATCGTTTTGTCTTCCAGCGAAGTTCCAGAGGAAATAACGGCCCCACATCCAGTAAATCTGATAGTTGAAGAAATACTTGAGGTTTTCACCCATTGTGGGTTTGTAGATGGTTTTCATTTCACCACTTTGCACATCTCTGTAGCGCATTGGGTTACCTTCAAAGTCACTCCACGCTTTGTATGCCCTCACGTGATTCGATTTAGAACTCCACATTCTGGGGAATAGTGTTTCAAATTCATCAGCGTAATTAGGGATGGAGTTTTCACGAGGATCGGCAATTTCGTACTCACCTGTTTCTTCATTTGGATAGTAAACAGGGCTTCCGTCATCGTAGGGGTCCTGATTATCGAGCGGACTATTAAAATAATGTCCTTTAACTAATGGCACATCTCCGTACTGTTCCCTTTTCAGGTAGGAGAGTAGGTTAACCATGTTTTCAGGGTTGTTTTCATCGATAGGTGTATCAGCATTTGATCTGATCACAATCATTGCAAAAGAGGTGTAACCGATCATGAGGACTGTAAAAGCCAGTATTGATGTATTGGCAATGACCTTGTGATGCTTTTGCGTATACCACAGTCCGAATGCAATTGCAGCAATCAGGAGTATTCCAAATACTGCTGATCCAACATGGAAAGGTGTTCCCAGTCCATTAGCAAACAAGAGCTCAAATTTTGCTGAGATGTTTACTACCTGCGGAATTAAAATCATTTGGATAAAACCCAGAAGAACAACAGATAGGATAAATGTGATTATCATCCCTTTGCGAGTAGGCTCAAATCTTTTGAAATAATAAACGAATAAAATAGCCGGTATAGCAAGTAAATTCAATAAGTGAACGCCAATTGATAGACCAATTATGTAGAAAATAAGAATGAGCCACTTAGTAGAATGAGGTTGGTCGGCTATGGACTCCCATTTTAAAATTGCCCAAAAAACGAGTGCCGTACAAAATGATGACATACCGTAAACCTCACCTTCAACGGCAGAGAACCAAAATGTATCACTAAATGTAAAAGCTAAAGAACCTACAATAGCACTACCAATAATAGCAATGCCATTTGCGCCACTGAGTTCTTCATTTCTAACAAATTTACCAGCCAAATAAGTTAGTGACCAAAACATGAATAATATGGTGAGGGCACTGGAGAGAGCACTCATAATATTGATAGCCACGGCAACATTTTGAGGATCTACAAGTAGAGTGAAAATTCTACCCAGTATCATAAAAGTAGGAGCTCCGGGAGGGTGACCAACTTCTAATTTATAAGAGGTAGCAATATACTCACCACAGTCCCAAAAACTCGTGGTTGGTTCAATTGTCATGGCATAAACTACAAATGCAATTGCAAATGTTACCCAGCCACCAATAATATTCAGTTTCTTAAAATCCATAATGCTCGTTTGATTTCTTATGAAATGTAAAGTGTTTCGGTAAACGCGGTCAAAGTAAATTAAAATCAACTGAAAAAAACCTAAAAAAAGCTTTGAAATCGTTAAAATGCAGGTTCTGTTTGCATCACTAGTGGTCAGAACCAAAAATAAATTCAATCCGTTTTTCCGTTAAAAAAGGTTAGCAAATGGCACAAAATGTGTTTAGTTGCGTAATTTTGCAATCTGTTATGAAACACGCATTGGTAATGATATTTTCTCTTTTTAGTATTGGAGTATTTGCTCAAAAGTACAACGGATTTAGGCTCTCTGCCAATATGGGCGTATCAACTCCAGTTAAACCATTTAACTCAACAATTGAAGATGACTTCATGAAAGGGCATGCCTCCTCTGGAATAGATGTAGGGTTTCAAGGTGAAGTGTTCTTATCAAAGAAATGGTCAACTCTTTTGAGGTTTGGATACAATCTTTTTGAGGTTGATGATGAAGCGATTAAAAGAGACGCGTATCCGGCAAATCCCGAAAATGTAGAGCTGTCTCATACTCCATATCAAAGTTTGTATGTAGCAGGGGGAGCTTCATTTAACCAGCCTCTTGTCAAAAATAAATTTGATGTTCAGCCTTATGTTATGGCAGGCGTTAATTTGTTCAAGAATGCTGAGAAAGATTATGTTGTACAAAACAATGCCGGTGAAGTAGTTGAAAGGTTTAACACAAACGCTGTAGTTGACCCAAGCTTGTTTTTAAGCCCCGGGGTTTCATTTAATTATGCTGTTTTGTCGTTCCTGGAGCTTCGTTTTTATACTGAGTTTTCTGGATCTGACCATTTGGTCGATCTCGATATAGCTTCTATGAAAAATAACACTTCCACTGCAGAAACAAGAGAGGTTGAATACAATTTGCGCTCCGTAAATACTGGTGCTGCACTTTCATTGAGATTCTAATTTATGAAGGAAGTACAACAGAAGATAGACAATGGGCTGGCTTTGCCCGTGATGGAGCATTTTTACACAATTCAGGGTGAAGGTAGAAATAACGGTGAAGCTGCTTATTTTATCAGGCTTGCAGGTTGCGATGTGGGTTGTGTGTGGTGTGACGTAAAAGAGAGTTGGGACGCTGATGAGCATCCGGTATTGTCAGTTGATGAAATTGTTGAAGGAGCGGTTGCCACGAATTCTCCAAATATCGTGATCACAGGAGGTGAACCGGCAATGTATGATCTTTCGGTTCTGACTGAAAAACTCAAGCAAAAAGATTTAAAAGTTTGGATGGAAACCAGCGGTGCTCACCCTATTACAGGAAGCTGGGACTGGATTTGTTTTTCGCCCAAAAAGTTCAAAAAACCTCTCGGTGAAGCTTACGACAAAGCACACGAGTTGAAAGTGGTTATCGCAAACCGGAATGACTTTAAATGGGCAGAGTCTCACGCTCAAAAAGTGGGGGCTGATTGTGAGCTATATCTGCAGCCAGAGTGGTCAAGAGAGGAGAAGCTACTACCTAAAATTATCGACTACGTCAAGGAAAATCCAAAATGGAAGATTTCATTGCAAACGCATAAATACATGAATATTCCTTAACCTTGTAGCGACCATTATCATAATCGCAAAACAATGAAGTTTTTTATCAAATCTGTCGTTTTAGCAGCCCTGTCATTTCTTTCAATTACTGCTTGTAAAGCTCAGCCAAAAGAGCTGGCAACCAATAGCCGAAAAGCAAAAGAATACTTTGAACAGGCCAATAAATATTTCCGCCTTCGTTACATTGAGGACGCTTTAAATACTATTGATAAGGCAATTGAAAAAGACGAAGAATTCATTGATGCCTATGTGTTGAAAGCTCAGCTTTTAGTTGAAATTGACGATCTCGAACAAAGTATTAATTACTACAAGAAAGGAATTTCAATTGATTCAACTTTCAATCCGCGGGTGTATCTCGAATTAGCTCATGTACAAAGCAAAGCCTTAAAGCTCGATGAAGCTTTAGAAACAATTAAAGCGTATCATCGATTTAAAGAAGACGATTACTGGGACGGTAAAGCAGAGGAAATCAAAGAAACCACTAAAACGCGAAAAGAGTTAATTGAGAACCCTGTTGATTTTGATCCTCAGAACCTTGGTCCGGGTGTAAACAATCGTTTTTTCGAGCATTCGCCAACTCTACGTGCTGACGGAAAACTTATTTATTTCACTAAAAACCAGCCACGAGTTGGTGCTATGTCATCCTCTAGAAGTGAGTTCGATGAAGATATTTACATGTCTCGCAAAAAAGGAGACGGCACCTGGGCAAAGGCAGAGAGATTGAGCAAATCGATCAATTCGCCTTTTCGTGAAGGTGCAGCCTGCATCTCTCCTGATGGCAATTACATCTTTTTCACTTCTTGCGGAAGAAGAGAAGGACTGGGAAGCTGCGATTTATACATCGCGAGCAGAAAAGGCGAGCAGTGGGTGAATCCGAGAAACCTCGGGAAAGCAGTAAATACGCGTCATTGGGATTCTCAACCATCATTTTCGAGTGACGGGCGCACCTTGTATTTTGTGAGTAACCGCCCGGGCGGACCAGGAAAAAAAGACATTTGGATGACTCAAATCGGTGATGATGGTAAATGGTCAGATCCAAAACCTGTATCTTTCAATACCCCGGGAGATGATCTTTCTCCTTACGCTCACCCAGATAACAAAACATTTTACTTTTCCAGCGATGGTTACCCGGGAATGGGCATGCGCGATATGTTTGTCGTTGAAAAAATCTCAGCAGATTCATTTGGAGAGCCGAAAAATCTCGGTTACCCTATCAATACGCTAGATGATGAAGTGAGCCTGTCTGTGGGAGCTGATGGAAAGAAAGCTTATTATGCGAGTGGAATGCCGGGAGGTTTTGGGAAATGGGATCTCTACAGCTTTGAGTTGCCCGAATATGCACGTCCAACTCCGGTAACTTACGCGAGAGGAAAAGTGTACGACAAGAAAACCGATAAGCCGCTGAGAGCTAAATTCGAGCTCATTGATTTGGAAACACAGGAACGAGTAGTGGAATCATATTCAGATCCTGAAAACGGAGAGTTCCTGGTTGTGGTTCCGACCGAAAAAAATTACATGCTCAACGCCTCGGTTGAAGGATATTTATTTTTCTCAGAAAACTTTGAGCTCTCGGGAGAAAAAGGGAAAGACGTTAATAATTACGCTTTTGATGTTCCCATGAAGCCTATTGAGAAAGGCGAAACAGTTGTATTGAAAAATATCTTTTTTGAAACGGATAAATACAAACTCAAGCCCCAATCAAAAGCCGAGTTGACAAAACTTGTAGAATTTTTGAACAATAACCCCACTTTGAAGATTGAAATAGGCGGGCACACTGATAATGTTGGAAGCAAAAATTACAACCAGCAATTATCAGAGAATAGAGCGAAGTCTGTTTACACGTACTTAATTGATGCCGGAATAAATGCAGAAAGATTGACCTTTAAAGGGTACAACTTTAGTGAACCCATTGCATCAAATGATACGGAAGAAGGACGTGCCCAAAATAGACGCACCGAATTTAAAATCATTGAAAAGTGACGAAGGAAAAAGTAGATATTTTGGCCATTGCAGCTCATCCTGATGATGTTGAGTTGAGTTGTTCAGGAACGATTATCAAACATGTAAAGCAGGGCAAAAAAGCTGCAGTTGTCGATCTCACAAAAGGTGAACTTGGCACGCGCGGAACTCCTGAGCTTAGAATGGAGGAAGCTGAAAAGGCTTCTGAAATAATGGGAGTTAGTTACCGTGAGAACCTCAGTATGGATGATGGCTTTTTTCAGTACAACAAGGAAAACATTATCAAAATTGCCACACAAATCAGGCGTTTTCAACCTGAGGTAGCGCTTATCAACACACCTGAAGATCGCCATCCTGATCACGGCAGAGCGGCAAAACTCATCGCTGATGCTTGTTTTTATTCCGGCTTGAGGAAAATCAAAATGGAGTGGGATGGAGAACCGCTTGAGCCATGGCGGCCAAAAGCTGTGTATCACTACATCCAGGATCGTTACTTACAACCAGATTTTGTAGTTGATATTTCTGCAGAATGGGATACGAAACTCAAAGCGATAGCAGCGTTTAGTAGTCAATTCTTTTCAGAAAAATCAGATTCAAAAGAACCGGAAACACCAATCTCATCGCAATCATTTATCGATTTTTTAGAAGGTAGAGCTGCACAATACGGCCGCAGTATCAATGCGAAATATGCTGAAGGGTTTATAGCTGCTCGCACTCCCGGAGTTGATGATATCACATCGCTTTTGTAAAAAAGCACCTCAACAATCCAATTAAATTTCACGTGATAATCGTATTATTGCGGTTATGCACCTGGCTCTTATCGATTGGATCATAATTGTAGGTTTTTTGCTGCTCACACTCTACATCGGGTGGCGGTTTAAAACCAAAAAAGGCGGAACCATCAGTGACTTTTTCCTGGGTGGTCGTAACCTGCCGTGGTACGTTGCCGGATTGTCGATGGTGGCAACCACATTTGCTGCCGATACTCCTTTAGCGGTTTCTGAAATGGTTGCCCAAAACGGAGTTTCCAAAAACTGGCTATGGTGGAGTTTTTTGTCGGGCGGAATGTTAACCGTGTTCTTTTTTGCCAGGCTTTGGCGAAGAGCTAACATCGTGACAGAGCTCGAGTTTATCGATATTCGCTATTCGGGGAAACCTGCTAAACTACTTCGCGGTTTCAAAGCCATTTACTTAGGTGTTTTCATGAACGGAATGATCATCGGCTGGGTAAACCTGGCTTTTGCGGCACTCCTCGAAACTTTTTTCGGTATCGATAGCTCAACCGTTCTTTGGTACGTTTTTGCGGCTATGATTTTTGCAGCAGCCTATAGTTCTCTATCAGGACTTTTAGGAGTTGCCATTACAGATACTGTCCAGTTTTTCATCGCCATGGTAGGAACCATAATACTGGCGTGGCTAGTGCTCTCATCTCCTGAAGTTGGCGGAATTGATAATCTTAAATCTGAATTGCCAAAAAGCTACTTTCACTTATTTCCCCGAGTTGGAGACGCTGGCGGATTACAGGTCTTGAGTTTGTCGATTGGAGCATTTCTCACTTACGTTACGGTTCAATGGTGGGCCAGTTGGTATCCCGGGTCAGAACCGGGTGGAGGTGGTTACATCGCGCAGCGGATGATGAGTGCCAAAACCGAACAGGATGCTCAAAAGGCTACACTTTTCTTTCAGATCGCGCATTACTGTGTTCGCCCCTGGCCCTGGATTTTAGTGGGATTGGCGGCTATTTTGCTCTACGATCCGCACTACAGTCTGTCACCTGAAGTCGCTCAACAAATTGAGACCTACAAAGAAGCTGGAATGACTGAGGGTGAGGTGATGGCTCAATTTGGATCTGACCAACAACAAGAAATTGAAAAACAGGTCAAATACAGTTTTCAGCCTCAATTGGGTTACGTATTTGCCATGCGTGATTACCTGCCTGATGGCTTGCGCGGATTATTGCTCGTAGCTTTTTTAGCGGCCTATTTGAGCACCATTTCCACGCAATTGAACATGGGTGCCAGTTTTTTGGTCAACGATCTCTACATGCCGTTTATCGCGAAAGACAGTTCCAAAAATCAGGTTTTGTCGGGTAGAATTGCCACGCTTTTGTTGATGCTCGTTGGTATTTTGGTTACTTCGGTGATCGACACAATTGCCGGAGTTTGGGAATTTATTATTGAAGCCGGTGCCGGATTGGGGGCTGTCTTGATTCTGCGTTGGTACTGGTGGCGCATCAATGCCTGGAGTGAAATCGCTGCGATGGTGGCTCCGTTTATCGGTTATTTTATCGGTCAGATCCTTGGTGAACAACTGGGAGCAGAGTTTGTAGAGAACAAAGGGCCGTATTTGTTTACCGTTCTCTTTACTACAATCGCCTGGTTGGTGACAACTTATGTGACATCTGCCGAGCCGGATGAGAAAATCAAATCTTTTTATGACCGTGTAAAACCCGAAGGCGCATGGGGAAGGTTCGCTGATCCACTGGTTAGGACCAAAAACAAGCAATCGCTTCGTTGGAGACTTTGGTGCTGGGTTTGCGGCATCTTGCTCACGTATTGTACACTTTTCGCAATGGGATCATTTTTGCTGCATGGTAATGAGTGGCAACTCTATGCTGTATTGGCTGCAGGTGGTGCAATAGGACTTTCATTCGGCCTCAACCGGTTGAAAAAGTGGGATCAGTTGACATGATTTGGATCTGACCATTACAAAAAACAACACAATGAGTAAATGTACCGCTCAGCACATTTTGTGCAGCCGTTTTTAGAAAATTTATTACCCTTGCATTTCATTGCAAAATTTTTTGAAAAATTGAAATCAAACAGCATTTTGGCTGTGGACTTTCGGTTACTTTAATCGTAAATTATTTAAACATGAAACGGATAGTAGGATTAGTACTGGTTTTAATGTTTGGTTTTCAAATTGCATCGCGTGCCAATGAAGGTATGTGGCTACCGATGTTCATTGAAAGACTGAACTATGAAGACATGCAGAAATTGGGGCTCAAGCTAACCCCTGAAGAAATTTACAGTGTGAATCATTCTTCAATGAAGGATGCTATTGTAATGTTGAACGGAGGTTCATGTACAGCTGAAGTGATCTCAAAAGATGGTATGTTGTTGACCAACCATCACTGTGCTTACGGTGTTATTCAGCAAAACTCAACAGAAGAGCATAACTATCTTGAAGATGGTTTTTGGGCCGGAAATTACGGTGAAGAGCTCAAAGCTGATGGCATGACAGCTTCATTCCTCGTTCGAATGGAAGATGTGAGTGAAAAGATTAACGAAGCACTTCAGGATACGATGAGCGAGGCTGAGAGAAGCCAGGTGATTCGTCAACTTTCTCAAACTATAAAAAAGGAAGCTACTGAAGGCACAGAATACAATGCCAGCGTTAAGAGTTTCTTTGGTGGCAATGAATTTTATCTATTCGTTTACAAAACATATCGAGATGTTCGCCTGGTTGGTGCTCCACCATCGAGCATTGGTAAGTTTGGCGGAAACACTGACAACTGGATGTGGCCACGTCATACAGGCGATTTCTCGCTTTTGAGAATTTACTCTGACCAGGAAGGTGAACCGGCAGATTACGATCAAAAGAATGTTCCATTAGAGCCAAAATATCACCTTCCACTTTCAGTTGACGGTGTTGAAAAAGGTGACTTTGCGATGATCATGGGATATCCGGGAAGCACTGATCGCTACCTCACCTCTACAGGAGTTGAAATGGCGATTACCAAAGATCAGCCAGCTCGTGTTAAAATTCGCGGTAAGCGTCTTGACGTGATGAAAGAACACATGGATGCTGATAAAAAAGTTGATATTCAGTACGCATCAAAATATGCCGGTGTATCGAATTACTACAAGTATTTCATCGGTCAAACTGAGCAGATCAAGAATAACGATGTTATAGATAAGAAAAAACAACTTGAGGATGAGTTCCAACAATGGGTAAACAAAAAGCCTGCTCGTAAAGCGAAATACGGTGATGCTCTCAAACTCATCAATGAAGGATATGAAGAGTTAGAAGAATACATACTCCCCAAAACATATTTTGGCGAGGCCATTTTTGGTTCTGAAATTTTGTTGATGGGATATTACATGTCGCCAATGCGCGGAATTTTGGAACAAAAAGATCCTGATCCTAAACAGCTAAATGCTCAAATTCAACGAGTAAAAAAGAAAGCAGAAGATTTTTATAAAGATTACGATGTTGCAACCGATAAAGATGTAACAGCCGAGCTGCTCAAGATTTATTACAACGATATCGATAAAGATATCATGCCTGAGTATTTCAAAAAAATCGTGAAACGCAAAGGGCCAAACTTTCACGATGTTGCAGATTATATCTTCCGCAAATCAATGCTTTCTGATACGAATGAGCTACGTGACTTCCTCAATAAACCAAAGGCCAGAAAACTCGATAGAGATCCTGCAGTTCGTTTAGCTGGAGCATTCCTCGCAAAATACAGAAATGAAATATCTGCTAAGACACGTCAAATTAACGCGAAGATCGACCGCGGTAATAGACTTTTCATTGCCGGTTTACGTGAAATGAACCCTGATATAAAGTATTATCCTAACGCAAATTCTACAATGCGTTTGACTTACGGTCAGGTGCTAGACTATTACCCGAGAGATGCCGTTTACTACAACTACTACACAACTCTTGAAGGTGTAATGGAAAAGAAAGATCCAACTGATGACGAGTTCATCGTTCCAGACAAATTGGTGAATCTTTACGAAAACAAAAACTACGGCCGCTACGCTGCCAGTGACGGCACAATGCGTGTTAACTTTCTTACCAACAACGATATTACAGGAGGTAACTCAGGTTCACCGGTTATCAACGGCAAGGGAGAATTGATCGGTTGTGCATTTGACGGAAACTGGGAAGCGATGAGCGGAGACATCTTTTTTGAAGATGAAATCCAGCGTACAATCGTTGCTGATATCCGTTACATCCTTTTCGTAATCGATAAATATGCAGGCGCTTCACATTTGCTCAAACAAATGACAATTGTGAAAAGCAAAGAAGAGACTCACAAAGCAGCCCAACCTTCAATCAAAGAAGTGAAGGAAGCTCCAAAGTCACAAAATAACGCTGAGCGCAAAAAATAAAATGTCGATTCATAAATTGACTAAAAGGGATCGGTTTACCGGTCCCTTTTTTTATGCTCCAACGAAAGTGGTATCAACAAATTGATTGAGCATCCAGCCGGTAACACTGTATCGCGGTTTGTTTACGGTCAGAACCTCATGTGGCGTTTCGTTGCTCAACATCATTACGAGTCGGCCGTTATGAGGAGCCAAATCTTCATGGTCAGATCCATCGAGTGGATAAACCCTAATTTCACCGCCATCTTCCGTTTGCCAGTCATCGTTGAGGTACAGAATAAATGAAATAACACGCTTGCCATTGACCTGTAACTGGTCGATGTGTTTTTCATAATGCGTTCCCACCGGATAATAAGTCGTGTGCATTTCATAATCCTTGATACCGAGGAAACAATACCGGTTCAAATACTGAACGAGAAATTGTAATTGATTTTGATAATGCCTTATCGCATCAATTTTCGATTCTCGAGAAATCCATCTGATATAGTCTCCACGAACCCTGTTATCGACCTGATGAAGATGAGCTGTACCAATTCCTGCCTTCTTCAAATCTTCACTGATCCTCAACCGATCGATATACTCTCTTATCTCCAACGTCATTTCCTCAGATAGAAACGAGTCGATTAAAGCATAGCCTTTTGTTGCAAGGTTATTTGCCAGCCCCCTATCGAGTAATTGCTCAGGAGCTTTGAGTTGCTGTTGTAATTTCAATTGTGCAATAAATAATTTGGCAAAGATAAACGCTACAGAATATCATGTTAAAAATTAACACCCTACTTGTCCAGCTTTTTATAAATTAGCGGGCCTTAAAGAAAAACGAGGAGTGATCAAGAGGGAAATTAATTCTAAAATTAACAAGGTTCTACTTCGTTCATTCTTTTTACTGTCCTTAACGTTTTCTGTTATTTTATTGTCGAATTCCGGTTCTTATGCACAATCTGAAGAAGAATTACTCGAAAGCATAGGTGATGAACTGGAAGCCGAAGAAGAAAAAGAGAAAAAACTCGAGGAGAAAGAAGAGAAGTACGATGATTTAAAATCTGATGCAGATAAAGCTCTCGACAAAGAAAAGTTCGATGAGGCAACAAACCTGTACAAACAAATGCAGGAGCTTTTCCCCGATCGTGATTATGCGGGCAGGCAACTACGGCTCGTAGAACAAAAGAAAGAGCAGCTCCGTCTTGAAAAACTGGACGAACAGTACAATGAGATTGTAGCTGATGCCGATAAACTCAGAGACAAGGAAAAGTGGGACGAAGCAATTTCAAAATATCAGGAAGCCATCAAGCTCAAACCCGATGCACCTCCCGCAAAACAGGGACTCGATCAAGCCAAACAAGCCAAAAAAGCTGCAGCCGAACGCAAGCGTAAAGAGGCTCTGAATGAAAAGTACAACAACATCATTGATGAAGCCAATGACTTGTTGTCTAATAGTCAGTGGGATCAGGCGATTTCAAAATACCAGGAAGCCAGTAAAGTAAAGCCTGGCGAACAACTTCCAAAAGACAAAATTGCCGAAGCTGAAAAACTGAAAAAGGAAGAAGCTGAACGCAAAAAACAGCAGGCTCTGAATGAAAAATACGACAAGATTATTCAGGAAGCGAACGATTTTTTGTCAAACAAACAATGGGACAAAGCGATTTCCAAATATCAGGAAGCCGGCAAGGTAAAGCCAGACGAACAACTCCCCAAAGATAAAATTGCTGAAGCTGAAAAACTCAAAAAGGAACAGGCCGAACGCGAGAAACAACAGGCTCTGACCGAAAAATACGACAAGATTATCCAGGAAGCGGATAAGCTTTTGGGCAATAAAATGTGGGATGAAGCTGTAGCCAAATACGAAGAGGCAGCAGAGGTAAAACCTGATGAAGATTATCCTAACAGTCAGATCCAAAAAGCGAAAAACCTCAAGCAGGAGGAAAAAGAGAAAGAACAGCAGGCAGAGATCGATGCTCAATATCAAAAAATCGTGAAAGAAGCTGATCGATTAATGGGAGAGGAGCAGTACAAAAACGCGATTTCAAAATACGAGGAAGCTAAATCGGTTAAAGAATCGGAATCATATCCTGATGAGCAGATCACAAAAGCGAATGAGGCGATAGCTGCAAAAGAAAAAGCCGCAGAACAGGCTGCAAAACAAGAGGAGTATGATGGCCTGGTAAAACAGGCTGATGAGTTGATGAATGCTGAAAAATGGCAGGAAGCGATTTCAAAATACGAAGAGGCCGCTACAGTTTTACCCGATAAGGATTATCCAAATCAGCAAATCACAAAAGCCAACGAAGCCATTGCTGCCAGTGAAAAACAGGAAGAAAAAAAGGCTCAGTTCGATCAAATGCTCACTGATGCTCAAGCGAAAATTGACAATGAAGAATGGCAGTCTGCACTGGATAAACTAAATGAAGCCAGCTCTCTCTTCCCTGAAAGTGAGCGACTCAAAAGCATGATGACCCAGGCCGAGAGTGGTCTCAAAAAACAGGAAGAACTCGAAAAGCAAAAAGCAAAAGAAGAACGCCAGCAAGCTGCACTTGAAAATCAGTATAACGAGTTGATTGAAAAAGGTGACAAGTCAATTGAAGAAAAAGACTGGGCTAATGCTACTGCAAACTATCAGCAAGCAGCTGAACTTCTTCCCGAAAAAGAGTACCCAAAGAATCAAATTCAAAAAGTAAAGGAACTGAAAGCTGAACAAGCTGCGAAAAAACAAGCTGCTAAAGAAGAGGCAGCGCAGCAAGCTGCAGAGCTTGAAGAACGCTACAAGGGACTGTTGACAGAAGGTGAAAATGCGATGGAGCGCAAGGAGTGGGAGGCAGCTAAATCTTACTTCAAGCAAGCAGCAGAATTAAAACCAGGTGCTGAGGTTCCGACCAAGAAAATAGAGGAAGTAAACAACAAAATAAAAATGGCTGAGGCTGAAGCTGAACGTCAGGCTCAAAAGGAAAAAGAAAAGGAAAAGCTCAAACAACAATTCGATGACCTCATTCAACAGGGTGATGATGCTTTAGAAAACGGAGAGTTTTCACAATCTATCGGGCTTTACAAACAAGCCGATAATTTAATGCCCGATAACGATGTGGTGGCAGGTAAAATTGAAAGTGCTAACGAGGCCATGAAAGAGGCTGAAGAGGCTGCTAAACAACGTAAGAAAGAAGAAGAGAAAAGACTCGAGGAGCGCGATAAGGAATTCAGCAGTTTGATGATCAAGGGAGAACAGGCTATTTTGGATAAAGACTGGACACAGGCAAAATCTTTTTTCAGGCAGGCACAGACTTTGAAGCCCGCATCTTCAGGACCAAAGGAGCGAATTGCTGAAGTGGAGAGAATGATTGAAATGGAGCAGGCTGAAAAAAGAAAACGTGAAGCGGAACAGCGAAGAAAAGAGCAAAAAGAAGATGAATATAATTCGCTCGTGAAACAGGCTGATGAAGCACTTCAAAATGAAAACTGGGCCACTGCTAAAACACTTTACAAGCAAGCAATAAGCATGAATAGTGAGGACAACTATCCTCAGAACCAAATCGACAAAATTGATGACTTAAAACGCAAGGCCGAAAAAAGAGCAGCCGAGCAGGCTAAAGACGATAAATACTCCAATTTCATCAGCAAGGGAAATGAAGCTATGCAGAGTGAAAAGTACGGTGAAGCGGTTTCCAATTATCAACAGGCATTATCAGTTAAATCAAATGATCCGGTAGCTCAGGAAAAGCTAGCTACTGCGAGAGCTAAGAGAGACCAGGCCGCGGAAGATGCCCAAAAGAGAGCGGCAGAAAAACAAAAAGAGGAACTTGCACGAAGAAAAGCTGAGCGTGAAAAACAGGAAAAGGAAAGAGAAGCCAGACTACAGCGCATAAAAGAAAACTCTCCGGAATATTTAGCTGAAAAATATCCGAGTGGATATTCACACGAAACAATAGATCAGGGCTATCGCCAGGTAGAGAAAAGTGTCATTGTTGAAGATGGAAGAGGACGCAAGCTAATTCGCCTCGTTTACCCGTGGGGGCAGGAGTTCTACTACCTAAACGGAAAACGCGTCAACGGTGATGTTTACAATCAGAACGTAAGGCCTTATGTTGATTGATGTGGTGGGATGGAAAGCTGTTTTTTTTATCATTCCTATTTCAGTTTAATCAAGCTTTAATTTTCAGCAGTCATTGTTTTGTATTGTATTGAATACCTAATACTATTTTTCAATTTTTTTAAGATGATTGAAATTGATCCATTTGGATTTTGAGATGATCTGTAAAATAATGAGATTCGAGGAACCTGAATAATTTCCTCAATCAAAATGAAACTTGTAAACATAGAAGCGCCTGTCTTTTGGGTCGCGTTCTCTGGTTATCAAGTTTTTATCTCTTTGTATTCGATAAAATAAATTTACTTCTTTAATCCAGTTAGATCGTTTGATACGAGCAGCCTCTGGGCTTTCATTATCTATTTCAATTATTCTATCTAGTTCTGATGATGACAAAGTTTTTTTTCCCGATTCTCGAATTTTAATGAGTGCACTTTCAAATGGTTTATCTGCACTTGTGTTATCCAATTTTGAGCGCGAGATAAAATGACGTCCTTTTTTAAACCAAAACCACAGTCCAATTAATATTGCAGGTACAAATATTGCCAAATACCAACTGTACAAATTCTCGGTAGGCTTTATATTGTTTTTTAAATCGAAAGTAGCGACTAAAGCTCCTTCTTTATCGGGCGGGATCTCACTAACTGTTGAGGTAACTTTACCTGTTCGATGGTAAACAAAATGACCACTTGAATCATTGATAAAATATGCATGTGGGATATTGTAAGATGGATCTTCATAAAGAAACATTTTACGCAGTGCAGGATTAAATACAGTCCTGTTACCACCGCTAATCAAGTAAAGCTTATTTTGAAGCTGATAACTGAAAACGTAATTACTCGCAATTTGAGTGGAACCCTCATTTGTGTAATCAAGGCTGAAAGGCAACCATTTCTTTGAGTTGAAACTGAATATAAAGTGCCTTTTTTTGGGAGGTTTGGAGTTGGCTTCATGTGTTTTACAAAACAGTGCATAAATGGTATCGCCCACAATCATAGTTTGGTTGGTTGAGAGTCCCAAAGGTCTATTTTGAGTCATGTAATATTCCCACTCACCTCGGTCTTGAGAAAAGTATATGAGATGCATGTGATTGGTCCAAAATCCTTCACCTCCCAGAGAGAAGAGGGTATCGTTTCGAAAAAATACATTATTACTGTAGTTGAACCCCTTAAATGATCCCTTGTACAAGTTTTTCCACTCACCATTAGTTAATTTCCATACATCAAAAAAGCCAGAGAACAAGGCAAAAGTATCTCCTCGATTTACCAGGAAATGGATCTCTATCATATGGTCATGAAGAGACTCATGGTTTGATGTCAATTGGTTGATTTTGAGATCCTTGAAAAATGTATTTTTACTCAAGTACTCTGACTTCGTTTTAGATATTCGTCCTTTGTACCATTTTGGCTTGATGATAGCGCTATCTTCATAGCTTGCGTAGCTGTGAATGTTGAAAGAAAAACAGAGAAGACAAATCAACAATTGCTTCATAGTGTATTAGTTTTCAAAAAAGACATATATTATGCTGGAAAGCTTTCTCATTGGAACTTAATTCTAAAATGGGTAACAATACGTTAGCAAGCTTTACAGTGAGTAAATTACTGACTTGATTATCTTCATTTAAGAAAACATTTATCTTTTAATATAAAATTTCAAAAATAGTGAAAAATCAGTCAAAGTAAAACTCTACGGTGAATCTTGAAATTAAGGTAATCAAGTGAAAATCGAATGATGCTGTTTAAAGTGGCACTTGATCGCCATTTTTTATCAATGACTTCCTTTCAAATGGAAAGCTAGCGTCTGGGTTAAGCTTGTTACATTATTTTCATTAGACATAAAACACAGTATTTCCGTATTCATTAGCAACTGGCAAAAAATGTCAACCAGTATGTCATATAGACTTTATTTACAATTAATTTGGTTGTAGATAAGCCTGAACATGCTTAAAAACTCATCAATCTCTTTTGTTAAGTCTTATTTGCCCATGACTGGCAAACGACATTCTAATAAAGCCTTCTCTAATATCTCCAATTTTAATATTTCCTGACTCATCGTACAAACCTCTTCCAATAACCGCCCCACTTCCTGTGCTAAAAGTTCTTCCGTTAATTTTAACTGTAGATGAATATGCATCTCCTGATATATTTACTGTTATCGTAGTTTCGTTATCTTCATATTCGTACATTCCACTAACAGACCCCGTCTTTTTTATTTCATCAACCCTTGTAGAGGAATTGTTTGTTTGATTTTCCCCACCACAACTTATTGTAAGAAGTCCTAATAAAAATAAGGAAAGTAACTTGTTCAACATTTTCATTTTTTTGTTTATTTGGAATAATTCATTTTATGTTCTCTACTTTAATTAAAAGTTGATTTCACTATTCATTTTATATTAGGTTTTAAATCACATTCAAGGTATCAATTAGGTTTTTCTTATAAGTTCTACTGAATGGGATATTGCGATCATTTACGCTAATAATATTATCATATAACTTAATTTTGTTTACATATTCAGTGTTAATTATGTAATTGCGGTGAACACGTATAAAAGTTGACTCGGGGAGTTTCTTGATGAAATCTTTTAGAGCAATTTTCACGTGAATTTGACTGGTTTCAGTAAAAATTGAGCAATATTTTTCTTCGACTTCAATAAACTCAATTTTGTTAGTCTCAATGCGTTTGAGTTTATTCCCAATTTTCACAAAAATAAACTGATGCTCAACATTCTTGCTAAGCGGGTTCTGATTTATTTGTCCTTGGTATTTGTATTCGTCCATATTTCCTCTCGATTTTATTTATGAAAATATTAAATAAAAAATGTGATATAACTACTACTTTCACCATATATAATATACATCATAAATTTCCCCATTTAAATTTCCTTTATAATAAAATTTTAAACCAATAAATTTACCTTCATTTATTTCAATAATTATTATTGAATCATCCCCACCCAGGTATTTATACTTCTTTAAATTTATTTCAGCTTTTATATCTTTATGTAAATTATCATTTTGATCAATTTTTGCACAGAATCTCCATTCAGTATTAGGATAAATTAGTTTACAAATTTCAATAAGCTCTTCTTGATTAAATGTACTGTGCTTGATCATATTTTTATTAATCAATTATGATTGCTCGTATTTTTGAGTTATATCTCGATATTAGTTATAACCGTTCGATTAGGTATGTTTAAACACGTTTAAACATGTATTTCCTCTTTTATCGTTTAATGGCCATTAATAACTGTGTATCGTACAAAATAATACAGTTCGTTGATAATCAGTTATAATTGTAAAGTGAAAATGGTTTGATGACTTGCAGCCTACTTTTATTGAAACAAAAAGAAAGGTGTAGATGTCTAAGCTTGACGCGTACCCTCATTTAAAATTATTATATTGGTGTTTTTGGTCTCAAGGCAGCGATTAGTTGGCTTTCATTTGCTGAATTTTTGACTTTGCTCACAGAATTTTGGGTATATTAGTTCTAAATACACTTAAAAAAAGGTGTGAAAATGTATAATATTTGGGTTTACCCTTTTTGTTGAAAGAGAGATTGTGGCTGTATCTTGTGCAATTTTAAATGCTGTAATCTGTCTTAGTTGACTATTACAAGGAATAGAAATCAAATAAACCACTACATTTATGAAAAAGGTACTAACGGCTCTGATTATATCGGCTTTTCTGTTTTTATTCTCACAACTCAATGCTCAATCTGATAGCGCTTTAGTGGATAAGAAAAGTGAGATTCATTTGAAGTTGCCGGTTAGCCCCTTGATAGGAGATTTCTTCACTAACTCAATGGGGGCTTCAATAGGCTTAGAAATGGTAGGTGAAAAAGGGTGGAGTTTTGGGCAGGAAGTAGGATACTTGGTAGATGTCTCTGGGAATAGTTCAATTTTTGGTGGTGAAACTGTTGATCAATTACGTGGAATACGGTTGACGAGTGAGATGCGTAAATATTTCAAATCTGAGGAGTTAAAACCGCACAGCGGATTTTTCGTCAGTACTGAATGGGATAATATCATTACGCAATCTAAGCTCGCCTACAACGAAACGGCAGTATTAGAATTTGGCTACAGAACATCACTCTCTGCAAACGCTGGTTTTAAAGTGTTTTGGGATAAAGATAAGACGGGAAACCTGACATTAGAGCTATTGGCTGGCCCGTCATTGATGTATGCTGATGCTCCATACATTGATAAAAGTGGGGTTGGAGGTTGGCTAAATTTTGATTTTAAATTAGGGTATTTATTGAGGTAACTAGTTTTACATAACAATTTAAAGGCTGCTTTGTATTCAGCTTCTATCCTCTACACTGTCTTTACAATTAATACGAACTTTTTTATATTACTTCAGAGTTAAATTTGTATTATTGAAATTCAACCTAAAATTTAATTTTATGAAAAACTTTAAAAGTCTTGGCTGGATAGTATTGTCTGCATTGTTAGTGTTTTCATCTTGTAAAGATGACGATGATGACGATCCTCAGCCAAAACCAGAGCCAAGAGAAGTTGAATATTCAGTAACCCTTGGCAGTGATGAGTTTGCAATTCCAGATTCAAATGCCATTAATGCACGTTACAGAAGTGAAACTACTATTTTTTCCAGTTCCGTCAAGGATAATACAATTGAAGTAACAATGATTGATCAAAATCAGGATGTCATTACTATTACTGCACATAATCCGTATGAGGTAACAAATGATGATCCCACGATCGAGGAGAAAAATTATACTGTAGAAGGTAACAACTGCATTGAAGTAGGAAACAATACTAATATATGTGAGCGTTTTTCTTTCAGTTATGTGAGGACAGAATCAAATGGTACAACTACCATTTTTAGTTCTAATTCTAAATCTACTTATGGCTCTATGGAGGTAACAGAGTTTGATACCAGCAAAAATAGAGTTTCAGCTGTTTTTGAAGCCATGGCCTACACAAGTGATGAGTCTGACTCAATTAGTTTTGAAGGTGAGGTTACATACATCGGATACACGGAATAACCTGGAGTAGAGTGATTTGATGAAGCCGCTTTGAAAACAAAGCGGCTTTTTTATTTCCCAATTCTATAACCGAGAACCGCCATCGGAATGTAGGCAAACACAAGATCAACTATGCTAAACCACATGGGAGAAGGAAGCATGTAAACATTCATGATGCCTCCAATAAGAAAGAAAACTCCTATAATGAGCGACATAGCTTGTTTGCGATTCGCTGAGAACTTCCCCGCAAAAATTGCTCCCACCAAAGTGCCAGGGCATGAGCTAAAAAGGGAAATAAAAAGTGTTTAGCCTCAAATTGATCCATTCCATTTTTTAAACTCTCCATGTTGCTAGGGTCAACACCTTCAGGAGGCGGAATGATAGATCCGCTAATCATGATTATTCCCATGTTGACAAAACTACCGATGATCAAGCCACCAATGACAATTAAAACATTCCTCAAGACCGGATGCATATTGCTTGAATTTTAATCTAAAATAACTTCAATCACCTTATTTCCACTCAGCGTAAAGAGCTGCTTCTCAAATGAAGGAGGACCAAATGTTCCTCTTACGTTATTTGAAAATCCGTAAGGCTCAGTGGGCTGACCAAAAAAGCCCTTGTCGATATCCTTATTTCCATTCAAATCCTGAAACGCAACAACAGCATAACTTCCCGCTTTCAGCTTCATGAAAGTATATTGCGGAACTCCACGCTTAACATTGACAATTGCACGATCAACCAATTCTTCATCTTCATTGAGAAGCTTGATTAGGATTTTACCTTCCAGGTTTTCGAGTTGTGGGAATTTCACGGTCAGATCACATCGAGATCCCGTTTGAAATCCGAATAGAGCGAAACTGAAAATCGAAAGGAGTAAAAAGTTACTGAATTTGACCATTTAATATTGTTTGATCGATATGTTCACTACCAAATGCGTACGGAATCAATGCAATATCATCCATTTCTTTCGTGATGATTAAATTAGCTTTTTTACCAACTGCAATTGAGCCGTGCGTTTTTTCAAGTCCCATCGCGTAAGCACCGTTTAGGGTGACAGCGTTTATCGCTTCTTCTGGCGTGAGCTTTTGTTTGATACAAGCTAACGAAAGTAAAAACGGAATATTTCCTGATGGAGTTGAACCCGGATTGTAATCTGTAGCAATAGCTAAGGGTAATCCGGCATCGATGATTTCTCTGGCCGGAGTATATGGAATGCTGAGAAAGAAAGAACACGAAGGAAGTGAAACGGGCATTGTATTGCTTTTCAGCAGGGCATCAATCTCATCTTTTCCCATTTCCTCTAAATGATCAACTGTTCTTGCGTTGTGTTTTATTCCGGTTTGGACGCCTCCGGTATTCGAAAATTGATTGACGTGAATCTTTGGGATCATACCGTATTTTGCACCGGCTTCGAGTACGCGGTCAGTCTCTTCATTGGTGAAGTAACCCTGTTCGCAAAAAATATCGATGTATTCGGCCAGGCCTTCCTCAGCAACAGCCGGAATCATTTCATTGACGATAAGGTCGATATAGCCTTTTCTGTTGTCTTTATACTCGGCCGGAATGGCATGAGCTCCAAGAAAAGTCGATTTTATAGCGACTGGGGCTTCTTCTTTGAGTCTTTTTGCTACGCGTAGCATTTTCAACTCAGACTCAACTGTGAGGCCATAACCACTCTTTACTTCAATCGCCCCGGTTCCGGTTCTGACCATTTCCTTTACTCGCTGCATAGCGCTTTGGAATAAGTCTTCTTCAGATGTATCGCGCAACCTTTTTGCCGAGTTTAAAATTCCGCCTCCTTTGGCTGCAATATCCTGATAACTCAGGCCTTTGATGCGATCAACGAATTCGCCTTCTCGCGTCCTGGCAAAAACGATATGGGTATGCGAGTCGCACCAGGCCGGAAGAACCATTTTTCCGTCAGCGTCAATAACATCGAGATCATTCCAGTCTGTTACACCGTGAAGGTCTGTCATAGGACCAAAATCAACGATAGTGTCACCTTCAATGGCCAGGTAAGCATCTTCGATAAGTGGCAGGGTTGCCATATCTTTCCCGGCTACTTTTTCGCGCGGTTCTGACTCAACCTGGTAAAGTGTTTTGATGTGCTTGATCAGTGTCTTCTTCATACCCTTGAAATTTTGGGCAAAGCTACATTTTTCAACCGTTTTTCACGGTCAGATCACTAATACTGCGGAGGGTTCGATACCTTGAGTTCGTTTTTGTAGGTGTAAGTTGTATCGTTGACGTAACGGCTCTCCCAAACGAAAGTGTTGAATTCCAAAATGAAAGTGAAACTCGTATCAGCTTCTACGCGGTAATGGAGTGAATCACCCGATGTCTTCTTCAATCTGCGTTGATGATTCCTACGCATAAATCCAAAGTCAATGGTATCGCCTGTAATTTCATCATAAACAACAGCCGTTGCGGGTGCATCCATGACGAGGTAGAGGTTCCCGTAGTTCGTTTTGCTTTGTGGTTCTGGCTGATCTTCATCATCATCACAACCAACAAAAGCGAAAATAGAAAGTGCGAAAAAAGTGAGTAGTTTCTTCATAGTCAGAGCTCATTTTTATCAATAAGTTCAACAATATAAACATTGTTTTTGACAAGCACAGTGTCTTTGGTGAATGGAACAAAGTAATCGCTTTTCACTTCTTCTTCACTCATGGCTACAGCGTATTGAGCACCTTTCTCAATCCAGTAGCGCATATTCTCAGGATCTTTTTTGATTTGAAAACCCTGGTAACCGAGTTGGTTCAAATAATACAAACTGATTTGAATGCTCATGTCATTTGGAACGATAAAAGGGTCAGTTCTCTTGATTCCCTTTTCTCTTAGGATTGGTTCTAATCCTTCAAGCCTGCTGAATTGATCTCTGTATTTAGCGTTTCGCCAAAACATGTACCTGCTATTATACTGCTCTTTGGCATATTCGATATTACCCATTGCAAAAATCGTTAGTGCGATTGCTCCGGTCCATACAGCGGGTTTTTCGTAAACACCAAAACTCTTTAAAATGAGTAAACTCGTAATCCAGGTAACTGGAAAGAGAATATAGCAGTTGAGTAAATAATAATCATGATGTGCTAATGGCTGGAAGAAAAGGATGAAAAAAGCAATGACTCCAAGGAGCACAAACGATTGAACATATCGCCAAAAAAGTGGGACTCTTTTAATGAAAATGAAATTCATCACTAACAAAAATGCCGAAACGTAAAGTACCCAAATATTGTAGTAGTGCTTTCCCCAAAGAGTTATCGCAGTATCGATGTTTCGGTTAATCCATTCGGCATCCATTTCCCAAATAGGAAGAAGACCAACGAGGAAAAACTCTGCTTCATGAAGAGGTTCAGCTCTACTGTAGGCATCTGCATAAATATACCAGGAAGCTTGAATTGCAATTACGGTCAGAAGCCCAATATAGAGCCACATCGGTTTTAGCCAGTTTTTTACGTTCCATTTGACGGTGCTGAGATTCGAAAAAAAGAAAGCTCCCAGTACTGCCAAAAAAGCCATCATTCCGCTCGCTTTGATGAGTCCGACCAGCAAACCCACTATCAAAAAGATAACGAGGTGTTTTCGTTTCCTGAATTTAAAATAGTGCCATCCGGCCCACAGTGTTATGAGTTGCAACCCTAATGCCGGGACATCAGCAAGAAAATTAAAACCATAGTAAATGATGATGGGGGAGCAGGCTAAAAGAAGCCCCATTGCCGGACCCGCCAAAAAGTTGCTTGTTAGTTTTTTTACTAAGTCTGCGAGAAAAAAGAGTCCAAGCAAAAAGATAGAGAAATTCATTATTCGGTAGTAGCCTTCTTCAACACCGGTAATTTTCCAAATTTGAGCTGCAGTGTAATTGAGAATAGGAAACTCACCGGCTACCTTTCCTGTACCGGGTTCACCAAGATTCATTACAGCCGGCTCAAAAATAGAGTTGTTGTCGTGGTAGAACCTATTCGCAAAGCTCAGGCAATCTGCTTGTCGCCATGCATGCGGACCTTGAGGTAAACGATGGAATTCGTTTTCCAGGTTGTGTTCTGAAAAGATTAAAATGACAACTCCCAGTACCAGTATCAGGTGGGCGTTCTTTTTAATTGCTTTCCACAAACTGCTATTTACAAAATCTGATTTCATTATTCTTGAGGAAAGGTCGATGTTTTATCTTCGGCAAAATTTACTGCAAGTTTAGTCAATGGAAATTATAGATGAGCCAATTGAAGGGTTAAAATTACTCAAGCCAAAAATTTTTGGTGATCACAGAGGCTATTTTTTTGAGTCTTATAACAAAAAGACTTTTGAGAGCGTAGGAATAAAGGATGAGTTTGTTCAGGACAACCAAAGCCTATCGCAAAAAAATGTGCTTAGAGGATTACACTTTCAAACAGGTGAATTTGCTCAGGCAAAATTGGTTAGAGTAATTTCAGGAGCTGTTTATGATGTGGCTCTCGATATTCGTGTAGGATCTCCCACTTATGGAAAAACTTTTGGTGTAGAATTAAATGCTACAAATCAGTATCAGCTATACATTCCTGTTGGTTTTGCACATGGGTTTGTAACGTTAGAGGATAACACGGTTTTTGCTTATAAGTGTTCTGATTATTACAGTCCGAGCCATGAAGGGGGAATCATGTATAACGATCCTGACTTAAACATCGACTGGAAAGTTGAAAACCCCATTTTATCAGAGAAGGATAAAAAGAATGAAGATTTTAAATTATTTGAGAGTCCGTTTGAATATGAAAAGAAGTAACGCAAGTTTAATAGCTATTTTTTCGTTGATTATTGTTGGTGCCGGAGTAGCTGAGTTTTTTACATCTGCTAAAACCGATAGCAAAGCTGAAAATGAACGAACTTACCAGGACTACTTCAATCGCGACTATAAAATTTACTCGCTTAACCTCCCTCAGAACCTGAGTTTTGCCGGAGAAGTAGTTCCATTGCAGTTGAGTGATGTGAGTGAAAAGCTCGATCGTGAATTACACGTCAATACGTACTGGCAGTCGAATACACTTCTTTATCTGAAACGCTCAAATAAGTGGTTCCCTGTTATTGAACCAATTCTCAAAGAAAACGGTGTGCCTGAGGATTTTAAATATCTGGCTCTGATCGAGAGCGGACTTACACAGGTTGTATCACCGGCCGGAGCAACAGGTTTTTGGCAATTCATGGAAGGTTCTGGTCGTGAGTACGGGTTGGAAATAAACGATGAAGTTGATGAGCGTTATCATGTTGAAAAAGCGACTGAAGCAGCTTGTAAATACCTGAAAGAAGCGAAAGAAAAGTTTGGTACATGGACATTGGCAGCAGCTTCTTACAATATGGGGCAAAACGGATTGGAGCATCAATTAGAAAGACAAAAAGCCTCAAACTATTACGATTTGTTGCTCAATACTGAAACTGCTCGCTATGTATTCAGAATTTTAGCTGCCAAAGAAATATTGGATCATCCCAGTAAATACGGTTTTCAATACAGGGATGAGCATTTGTGGGAACCTATTAAAACCGAAATTGTAAAAATTGACACGTCAGTTGATGATTTTGCAGCTTTCGCAAAAGATAAGGGTATCAACTACAAGGTTTTAAAAAATTTGAATCCGTGGTTGAGACAGAGCTATTTGAGAAATAGAGCAGGTAAGTCTTATGACATCAAGTTACCTGAGGAATCGGCAATGTCAAAATTGATGCTCGATTCGAATAAGAGGGGTTAATTCAAATCCTCGATTTCGCCCATTCCCTGTCTAATAATTTCTAAACTATCACCGGTGCAGTCAACTATTGTAGACGGAATATTATTTCCAAATCCGCCATCTACAACTGCATCAACAAGGTTTTTGAATTGTTCGTAAACATCATCGGGATCTGTAGTATATTCAACTATTTCATCATCATCGTGAACTGATGTTGTCACAATTGGGTTTCCCAGTACGCGAACAATTTCTCTTGGAATTTCATGATCGGGTATTCGAATACCAACTTCCTTTTTCTTGTTTGCGAAAATCTTCGGAACCTGATTGTTTGCTTCAAGTATAAAGGTGAAAGGTCCCGGCAGAGCTTTCTTCATCAACCTGAAGGTTGTGTTGTCAAGTGGCTTGGTGTATTCTGAAAGATGACTGAGGTCGTGGAAGATCATCGCGAATTTAGCTTCTTTGGCTTTTACACCCTTTAGGCGTGCTACTTTTTCTACAGCTTTTTTATTGGTAATGTCACAGCCTATTCCGTAAACTGTATCTGTAGGATAAACTATGACACCTCCATTTTTTAGAATGGATACAACGCGGTCAATCTCACTTGCATTGACGTTATCAGGATTGATGCGAATTTTTTCAGCAGCCATTACTTGAATCTTTTTGATATCATGAATTTTCCTCTTGCATAGGAATATTTTCCGGGTTTTCCTGTAGTGATAAATACGGGAGAACTTTCGTTGTTGTTTGCCGGGTGATACTTGATTTCACTGACGTTTAAAAGCGCATATTTTGTGATATGGGAGACTTCTCTTTCTTCGCTGTAAATAATTGTTGAATCCTTCTTTCTAATTTCTTTGTATGAATATGGAAAGTAGCCTCCAATTTTCATGTTGTGTGGATCCAGGACATAAAAGGCTGTGGTTTCAATATCAATGGAATCGTTTTTTTGATACTTGAGTTGACGGGTAATTCCCACGTGCCTTCCTCCATTGAACTTATAAATTTCCAGCTCACATTTTTGATCGATGTATTGCGGTCTTTTTTTGAAAAAGATCATGCCCGGATAACGGCCGTAATGATAAACTACGTGAAAAGCAGTATCATTTTCAATCAATGAGCTGTGGAGAGCATTATTGGGATCATTAATCGTGTCACCCTTAATTCGATGCGTGTCGCTAAGGATATAAACAGGATGATAACCCGGATCTTCGATAAATGGTGTGTTATTTTGGTTCTGACCAAAAGCTGCAAAAAGCAAAAAGCTCAATATCACAGTAATTGAAAACGATTTCATCATCAATTATTTTGCTGTGAAATTAAGCTTTTCGCTAAAAATATAACTATTGTTTAGCTGTTTCCTTTTCGGTAATCAGCCAGGAATTTTTCCAGACCGATATCGGTTAATGGATGCTTTAACAAGCCTGTAATCGATGAAAGCGGCCCTGTCATGATATCAGACCCGGCCTCAGCACACTCGATTACGTGCATTGTGTGACGAACACTGGCAGCCAGAATTTCAGTATCAAACATGTAGTTATCGTAAATCAATCTGATCTTGTGGATCAATTCAATTCCGTCAGATGAAATATCGTCAATTCTTCCAATGAATGGCGAAACAAAAGTTGCTCCTGCTTTAGCGGCTAGCAGTGCCTGACCCGCAGAAAAAACAAGTGTGCAATTTGTCTTGATCCCTTTTTCTGAAAAATACTTGATCGCTTTAATTCCTTCTTTGATCATGGGAACCTTAACCACAATATTATCATGTAGTTCAGCGAGTCGTTCTCCTTCCTTTACGATGCCATCAAAGTCTGTAGAAATTACTTCAGCACTTACGGGGCCGTCAACCATTTCGCAAATTTTCACGTAATGATCGATGATATTCTGCTCTCCGGTAATGCCTTCTTTCGCCATCAGCGAAGGGTTTGTCGTTACACCATCGAGTACCCCCAGTTCGTGTGCTTCTTTGATTTGATCAAGATTTGCTGTGTCAATGAAGAATTTCATGTGATACTTTTTTGATTTTTATGACTGCTTTTTGCAATATTTTGCAAAGGTAGTTTTTTGCAGTAGTTAAAATAGAATAAGGGGATCAATAAAATTATCAATCCCCTTTTCAATTAGTATTTTACGATTATTTAAACTCGCCAATAAGCAGATCAGCGATTTCTATTCCGATCCTGTCTTGAGCTTCAACTGTAGCTGCACCAATGTGCGGACTCAAACTGATTCCTTCGTGAGCGAGTATTTTATCGCTGGGAGTTGGTTCGTTGACAAACACATCGACACCGGCATATTTTATTTTTCCGCTATCGATTGCACTCATCAAAGCATCTTCATCAACAACACCGCCTCTTGCAGTATTCACGATAAAGGCGCCATCTTTCATCATGTCAAATTCTGCTTTTCCAATCACTGCGTTCCCGTCAGATTGAGCGGGAACGTGAAGCGTGATGAAGTCTGCCTGTTTCAAAACTTCCTCCTTCGAAACTGTTTTGATCGTTTTCTTTGCTTCAATACCTGGTAATTCGAGATCGATTTCTACTTCTTTAGGAGTACGGTTGAAAGCAACTACATTCATTCCATTTCCCAGAGCGTATTTAGCAGTATATTGACCGATACGACCAAAACCGAGAATACCAATTGTTTTACCTCTCAACTCAACACCTTTAGCGTATTTTTTCTTGAGCTTTTTAAAGTCAGATCCTCCGGTTTTAGGCATATTGCGGTTACTGTCAAATAATCCGCGAGCGATAGAGTAGAGGTGAGCCATTGTGAGTTCAGCAACTGCCTGCGAAGAAGCAGCCGGTGTATTGGAAACGAATATTCCTTTTTCACGGGCATACTCAACATCAATGTTGTCCATACCCACACCACCTCGGATGATGGCTTTTAAATTTGGACATGCATCAATGTGTTCTTTGCGCACTTTAGTCGCGCTACGAACGAGTAGAGCGCCAAAGTTGTCGTTGTTGATAGCTTCGACAAGATCATCTTGTTCGCGCTTATTCGTATCTACTTCAAAACCGTTTTGTTCTAACTTTTCCAGTCCTGATGGCGAAATGCCGTCATTAGCAAGTACTTTCATGTGTAATACAATTAAGGGTTTTGAGTTATTAACTTCTAAGTTTTTTCATCACATTGACAAGAGCTTCAACACTTTCAATTGGAAGTGCGTTGTACATAGAAGCACGGTAACCACCAACTGATCTATGCCCTTTGATACCGTTGATGTTTGCTTCTTTCCAAAGCTTGTCAAATTTCTCTTTGTAACTCTCATCAGTCAATGTGAAAGTAGCGTTCATGCTCGAGCGATCTTCCTTGTTTGCATAACCTTCAAACAGTGGATTTTCATCGATTTCATTATAGATCATTTCAGAACGCTCCTGAGCTTTCTTCTTCATCGCTTCAACACCGCCATTTGCTTTCATGTAACGCAAGTTGAGCATTGTTGCATAAACAGCAAATACTGATGGCGTATTGAACATGCTGTCTTTTTTGTGGTGTACTTCAAAGTCGAGCATTGAAGGAATATCACGACCACTTTTATTGAAAACTTCTTCGTTAACGATGTACATTGTTGTTCCGGCCGGACCAATATTTTTTTGAGCGCCTGCATAAATAATATCGTAAGCGTTGATTGTTACAGGTCGGCTAAAAATGTCAGAACTCATATCACAAACGAGGAAATTATCAGTTTGTGGTAGTTTCTTGTACTGAGTTCCGTAAATCGTGTTGTTAGCCGTGTAGTGAACATAGTCGAGGCCAGATGGGATCTGAATATCTTTTGGGATATACTTGAAGTTTTCATCTTCGCTGGAAACTATGACATCAACATTGCCCATCTTTTTTGCTTCCTTGATCGCTTTTGTTGACCAGGTTCCGGTATTCATGTAACCGGCAGTTCCATTTTCAGTAAGCAAGTTGTAAGGAGCCATTAAAAATCCTGTACTCGCTCCACCCTGTAAGAAAAGAACTGTGTAGCCTTTAGGGATGTTGAGCAACTCTTTTACGAGCTCTCTCGCTTCTTCCATAACTCGCACGAAGTTTTCACTTCTATGGCTGATTTCGAGAATTGAGAGTCCTAAGTTGTCAAAATCCAGGACACTTTGTGATGCTTCTTTAAAAACCTCTTGTGGTAAAATGCAGGGACCTGCACTGAAATTGTGAACTTTAGCCATTTTTAATGAATTTATTTTTGTGACTACGAAATAAACAAACTTTTTTCGACTACATGTTACCCATTTCTTAATATAGTGACCAAACTATTTTGGGTTGCCGGGCTTTTTAACCGGTTCTTTTCTTCCTCTCGGGTCGTGGAAAATACTTTTTGTTTCCATGATGACTTCCACATTTTCAACGAATTCCCATTTTCCTTTTTTCAATTGATAGGCATCAAAATTCAAATTTGGCACATAGAAAGAGTAAATGCCTTCCATCTCAGGATTTAGTGGTTCTAAGTGGTTGAAAACAATGCGCTCATCATCCTCGTGGTACCTCAATGATAGTGTAGCATCTTTTTTGAATTCAAATACAACTCTGTTTTTGAGTTTGTCATCACTAAAAACCTGAGCTCCAAAAGTGGGCTTGCCCTTTTTATCAAAATGAGCGATTTCAATTACCTTTTTATTGGACATATTGCTGTTGCCATCCCAACCCAACAGGGCGTAATATTCTTTGCCTGAACTTTTAAATGGAATGATTTCATAGTAGAGTGCCCCGTACCAGTTTTCAGCATTCATGGTTTTGTAAAGAGGTCGGCTTTCGTATTGGTCAGATCCATCGTGTAGCTGAACCCATGGCCGATCATCTTCAAATTGGATGAAAGCAAAATAGGTGAAAGAGCCTTGCCTCTCAGGAATGTTCCATGTTATGATTCTAAATTCATCATCAGGCGAACGCAGGTCTCCCAAAAATTTGGTTTCGATCTTTACTTCATAGCTATCTTCAGTATTGAGGAACTGTTTTACAGCTCGAACGAGTGAATCGTTGTAACTTATTGTCCCCGACTGAGACTGAGCTTCAACTTGTTTTGATTTGTAGTGCGCTATCTTTGCGGCCAGTTCGGTTGGGCTCTGACCGAAAAACAGTGAAGCTTCAAAAAGAAAAAAGAGTAAAAGAGTAATTCGCATTATTCGTTTTTTCGTTTAATTGCAAAATTAAAGCCAAATATTGAATGAACTTAAAAGAGCGCATAAAGGCATTTGACCAGTTGGGGACTGAGTTGGAAAAACAGCTCGCTAAAGCAGAAGGTGATGGTATGCATCCATTAAATGATTTATTGATCAGAGCCTATCACCAAAACGGCTGGTTTAGTGAACGATTTACAAGAGATGCTATTGCCCACAATGCTGATTTGTTGAATGAAGATAAGTTAGAGCAGTGGACAACTGAGTATTCTGACATGCTGAATTACAACGGTGAGCGTGTAGTGGGAACTATCATGGCAGGTAATATCCCGATGGTTGGCTTTCACGACTGGCTTTCTGTATTGATTGCAGGACATTCTTTTGCAGGGAAGTTATCGCATAAAGACAAGTTATTATTGCCTTACCTGAGTGAATTACTCATTAAAATAGAACCCCGATTTAAAGAGCGAATTCATTTTACGGGTGACAGACTTCCTCAAATCGATGCGATTATTGCTACCGGGAGCGATAACTCAGCTCGTTATTTTGAACATTATTTTGGAAAGTATCCTAACATCATTCGTAAGAACCGAAATTCTGTTGCTGTACTAGAAGGCAATGAATCAAAGGAGGAACTGGAAAGACTGGGTAGGGATGTTTTTCAATACTACGGACTGGGATGCCGAAATATTTCAAAAGTCTATGTTCCTGAAGGATTCAATTTTGACGAGTTCTTTGAGAGTATTGTTGATTTTGGATTCGTTCAGCAAAACACAAAGTACATGAATAACTACGAGTACAATCGCACAATTTACCTATTGAATAAGGAAGAAGGGTTACTTGATAATAATTTTCTCATTTTGAGAAAAAATGAAGAAGCCCTGTCATCACCTGTAGGCGTGTTGTATTATGACTTTTACAAAGAAAGAGAAGATGTAGAAAAAGAAATAAAGCAAAAAAGTGAGTTGATACAATGCGTTGTTGGAAAAGAAGGTATTAACTTTGGGGAAACACAAATCCCAAAATTATGGGAGTATGCTGATAACGTCAATACTCTTAAATTTTTGGTCACATTGTTATAACAATGAGCCAGAATTTGTTTTTTATTAAGAATGGCGTTATTTTGCTCGAATCGTTATAATTTAATAGTGTGGTATGACTCGAACCATTGGGCTATCAATTTTGGCTAGTTTGATTTTAATTGCCTTTTCCCCCGTTGCACAGGGGCAGTTGTGGTCAACTGATTTTGAAGGTACAAATGTTAATGTAGCTCTCAATAATGGAGCACTCACTGGTGCAGCTGGAGCAGGCGACAACCTTTGGGTGATTAACTCTGCTTATGCAGGCGGAACGGCAGGGCCGTTGACAGTTCCTCCAACTCCGGCTCAACCGGCAGCTATCATTCCCAATAGCCAAAATTATTTGCATATTACAAGTACTCTGGGGCAATCACAAACGCCTCCAATCGAGAATGCCCACTTTAATCCGGCAGCTCCAGTAGGAGAGAGTTATTTTACCGAGATTCAAACCGGTATTAGTACGATGGGACAAACCGGTATCGAGCTAAATTTTTGGATGCTCAACGGTTCATCAGCTAACGAAGCTGAGGTTTATGTGAAAGATGGTCCAACAGGAACGTGGACTCAGCTCAATAATGGAGACTTTACTCAATCGCTTGCCAGTCAAAATAACTGGATTTTCACTACCTATACAGGAAATGCACTCAATAACTTAAATGATGTTTACATAGGATTTCGATTTATTTCAGATCCGGGTGGTTCGCAGCCCTCATTTGCGTTAGACAATATTTCAATTACTCAGCCGGCAAGTGTCCAGGCAGTTGTTGATTCTCCGAACCCGCTCCCAACATCACTTTGTCAGGGAGATCAGGTGACATTTGATGCACAAACAGATCCTTCAATAGGAGCTTATCAATGGAATTTCAATGGAGCAAATACCGGTCCGCAGAGTTTAAATGGTTCATCAGTTAACTTTACAGCCGGTACTCCAGGGAACTACACATTTGAACTCATTGTAACTGATGGAGTATCTCAAGATAATTTTACATGGAATGTTACGGTTAATCCGTGTAACCCTCCAAATATTATGATCAATGCAAATCCAACAACGGTTTGTGAAGGAGCTAATGTTACTTTTCAAAATAATACTCAACCGGGGTCAGAACCAATTACAGGTATCCAATGGACATTCCCCGGAGGTAATCCCGGAACTTCATCGAGTAATAATCCGCTTGTGAGCTATGCAACTCCCGGATTTTATGATGTAATTCTCGAGGTAACTGATGCCAATGGGACTACTGCAGATACTTTTGTGAACTACATTGAGGTTATTGCCTGCCCACCTCCGGTTGCTGACTTTGATGCTTCTGCCCGCAAAATATGCCCGGGTGACTGCATTAGCTTCGTGGATCAAAGTACGAATATGAGCGGAGCAGGATCTACCTGGAATTGGAGTTTTCCCGGATCTGACTCAGCAACTTCAACAACTCAAAACCCGCAAAACATTTGCTACCAAACTCCAGGGCTTTACACTGTTACGCTTGAGGCTTCTAACATCAACGGAACAGATTCCAAGAGTATAGCAGGTTTTATTGAAGTAGATTCTTGTTTAGCACCTGAAGCTCGTTTTTCTGTTGAAGCTGATAGTATTTGTGTAGGCAACTGTATCCAGTTTAGAAGCACAAGTAAAAGAGAAGATTCATTGACCTGGACTTTCTTTGGTGCTGATGCACCTTATCAAAACTCTACTCGACAAAATCCAACTGTTTGTTATTCTGATACAGGTACTTACAACGTTCAAATTAGAGCTGATAACGAGTATGGAACTGACGTAGCACTTGAAACACAACGTATTTCAGTGAAAAATTATCCTGAGGTTGTTGCATCACCTGATCAGGAGGTTCTCATCGGTAGAAGTGTTAGATTGGAAGCCTTTGGTACTGCGAACAACTTTATGTGGACTCCTGATTACGAAATCGATTGCACTGATTGTCGTCAGGTTAGGGTGACGCCTAAAGAGAATACAATTTATTATGTAACCAATACTAACAGCAACGGCTGCTCATCAACTGATTCTATTCGAGTACTGGTTCGTAAAGAATATTATGCCGGAGTTCCCGATGCTTTCTCGCCAAATGGTGACGGCCAAAATGACGAGCTCCGTGTAAGAGGAAATGGTATAACTGATATGCAGTTTTATGTGTACAATCGCTACGGTGAGTTGGTGTTTGAGTCTTACACACAAGATCGCGGTTGGGATGGCACCTTTAGAGGAACTAAACTCGATCCGGGTGTTTTTGCTTACATGGTCAGGCTTACATACATAAACGGTTATCAGGAAATTCTAAAAGGTGACGTGACACTCGTTCGCTAATTAAACCCTATTGAATATGCGCACAAGATTACTAACAATCATATTATTCTTTGCTTCCTTTCAGGTGATAGGTCAGGCTGATGTTCATTTTTCTCAGTTTGATAATGCTCCACTTCAGGTGAATCCGGCCAATACAGGACTTTTTCAGGGTTCGATCAGAGCCGGAGTTAATTACCGCAGACAATGGGAAAACATTTCAACTCCATTCCAGTCTATTGGAGGGTTTGTTGATGGACAAATCGCTAAAGACCTCTTCAAGCGAGATATTTTTTCACTTGGCTTGAATGTAAACCAGGACCAGGCGGGCATGACAGGTTTTAAAATGTTGAATGCCGGATTAAACATCGGATACATAAAAGTAATGGATCCTGAAGCACGTCACTATGTTTCGTTAGGAGCACGAGTTGGCTTTGGACAAAGAAGTATTGCTCCTGAAACTACAACATGGGACAATCAATGGACAAATACAGGTTTTAACCCAACATTACCAACTGGAGAAGCTCCGATGGAAGAATCTGTTTCTCACATAGATTTTGGCGGGGGAATCAAATATTTCTTTGCGAGTGAAGATGGTCGTTACAAAGCTTACGGTGGAGCGGCAGCTTATCACTTAAATACGCCTTCCGTTAATTTTATGGGAAGTGATGTAAGCCTCGATACACGATATATGTTTGACGGTGGGTTTTATTATTTAGCCTCAAATGATGTTATTGCTATTCATCCTCAGTTCATGTGGATGCACCAGGGACCAAATAACAGCGTGATGCTCGGTTCTGACGTTAAATTTATTCTCTCTCAGGCTACACGCTCTACAGGTTTTCTCAATGAAATGTCTCTAGCACTCGGTCTTTATCACAGAACCGGTGATGCACTCGTTCCAATGGTGAAACTTGGTGCTGGCGGATTTGAAATAGGGATGTCTTACGACTTTACAGTTGGAAACCTAACTCGCGTGAACAACGGAATGGGCGGTCCTGAATTTTCTATCATTTACAAAGCGAACTACAAAAAAGGAAATCGCGGTTCATTGACCAGGTTCCTTTAAGCCGATCAACATTTATAATTCGTAACAACCGGCATCTGGTGAGTTATCTCGTGGATTTCCTGCCAGATCATTAGGTGGTATTCCAACTACAGATGGATCACCGTAATTTACAGCAACTGAGCTGTCGTACAGCGTGAAAAACTCATCGTCCTCACCGATATTAAAAACAGGATTTACAAATCCATTTTCAGGGTTGATCAGGCAATCTGTAAAGTATTCAGGTTTATTCTCTGTAATTTCTTTGGCTCTGATAATACTGTGATCAAAATTGATGTTGAATACACCGTCATTTTGATAAGTCGTGTCAATATTGAGCTCTTCCTCACTCGATCCGTATAAAATACTGTTTTGAAAAGTGAAGTTAAAGTCGCTCACATAACTCACTTCTCCGCCATTTCCATCTCCTAGTATGAGTGCATTAGACAAGAACATACTAGGTTCCTTGCGCGTTTCATATCCCCAGTAATTTCCAATTGTGCAGTGAGTGAAGTTGAGGTTTCCACCTCCCTGAGCCGCTACAACCTGATTGCGAGTATTTGTGAATAAACAGTTTTTAGCCTCAATGTTATAGAACCGAGAAAACAGCCCCAGGCCATTACAATTATCAATTTTCGTGTTTTCAAGAACTAATTTATTGGTCGGAACCTGAGGTTCAGTATCAAGGAAAAAGTACTCGGCTGATATTCCGATGAAAGCGTCTTTGATTTCAGCATGATGAAACTCGTGATCTGACGGTGATTCGTTTAAGATAATCCGATCCCACTGACCGGGTAGCTCACCGTAAAATTCATCAGATCTAAATCCATCAAAGATCACCTCGTTATCACGCTGACCATTCACCTTTAAATTACTACCTCTGTAAGCCCACAATCCGGCACCATCGTAAAAATGTAACCTGGTGCCCGGCTGTACTTCCAAATTGATAAGAGAATCAATCACCAGGTAGCCAAATATAACATGCGGCTTGTCATTTGGGAGAGTGATATTTTGAGCAATGGGGAAGTAATCATCGTACTCGCTCACAAATGAAAGAGGAGGGAAGCCCTGTATAAATTGAGACGCCCTGTAATAATAAGCATCTTGACCGTAAGCTGTGAGTGTTACATTTTGGATATTTCCATTCGTAGAAAAGAGCAGGTTATCATAAACCAGCAGAGGAGCGTTTTGATCGGTTGGATCAACTGTTACCTCCACAAAAACAAAAGCACTGTCTTTTCCCTGTATCGTGATATCGTCAGCCTTGCTGCCGGGATAGCCATCCACATTAAACCTGAACTGACTGTCAGATCCGTTCTCGAGCTGAACGCTTGATATTTTCACAGGATCTGACTGTGGGTTGTAAATCATGAAACGTTGCGTTGCCGATCCTATTTCAGTAAAAACCGTATCGAAGTAAACCGAGTCAGTTGAAAACTGAAGTACCGCATCATTACTCGTGTCAAGAGTGTCTTTACGACATCCCCAACTCGCTAGAATTGCTATGCTAATGAATAGTAATGTAAGCTGTTGCTTCATGTTCCAGTTTAATGGTAATTTTAACGAAAAGCTTCAAAGGTAATTGTATGTTAGTGGACTTTCAGCAATTTTGTCTAAAATTCAACTTTTAATACAAGATTATTTCAACTTTTGTAAATAGTTTGCTTACCTTTGCAAACCGAATTTTGAGAAGCAAAACAATAGAGTCGTTATGAAAAAAGGAATTCATCCAGATAATTACAGATTAGTCGTTTTTAAAGATACTTCAAACGATTACACATTTATGAGCCGTTCATGTGCTCCGGCCAAGGAAACTATTAAGTGGGAAGATGGAAATGAATACCCGCTTGTAAAACTCGAGATTTCACACAAATCTCACCCTTACTACACAGGAAAAATCCAGTACGTTGATACTGCTGGTCGTATTGATAAGTTTAAAAACAAATACGGAAAGTTTCAAAAGAACAAGAAGTAATTTCTTTTCATATACATTGATGAAAGCCTCGTTTACAGCGAGGCTTTTTTTGTGTTAAATTAGTCGCCAATTCACCGCATTATGAACACAATTCTGTTTGATGATCACGCGCACGTAAGCCTGTTGCCTTTGACTTTTACCCGGCCGGTATCTGAAATACGCATCGGGATTTTAACCATCACACAAAAGTGGGAACGGCACCTGAACACGAAAGTCAGTTGGTTCACGCAACCTTATCTGGCTAAAAAGTACAGGTTCACCGCTGAGGAAGAAAACCTGTTGATCAACGGGTCGGTTTGTCCAACTCCGGCTCTTACTGAAAAGATTAAATCGCTCAGTTCAGGGGAAATTCTCAAGAAGGATGAGAAAGTGCTGGCTGCGGTTGTGAGTAAATCAGAGTTTGAAGCGGAGAGTGTGGTAAAATCACTCCCGTTGAGTGGCGACAGTATTCAGTTTTCTGGCGATCTCGATATCATTGAACACCCCTGGGACATTTACAGTCAGAACCAGTCACAGCTCTATGCTGATTTTGAGTTGATTACTCATGGAAGAGAGTCGCAGCAACTTTCGTCAACGAATACAATTATTGGTGATAAAGTCTTTGTAGAAAAAGGAGCAAAGGTGGAGGCGGCTGTACTCAACGCATCTGAAGCTCCAGTTTATATCGGTCAGAACGCTGAAATTATGGAAGGTGCCACCGTTCGTGGCGGATTGGCAATGCTCGAAAACAGTGTTGTGAAAATGGGCGCTAAAATTTACGGAGCAACAACATTAGGTCCGCATGTGAAAGTTGGAGGAGAGGTTAACAACTCTGTGATTTTTGGATATTCAAACAAAGGGCACGATGGATTCCTCGGCAATTCAGTAATTGGAGAATGGTGCAACTTGGGAGCTGATACCAACAATTCAAACCTCAAAAACAATTACGGAATCATAAAAGCATGGAGCTACCTCGAAGAAGATTTCATCTCAACAGATAAGCAATTTTGCGGTTTAATTATGGGTGATCATTCCAAAAGCGGGATCAATACCATGTTCAATACCGGAACCGTAGTAGGTGTTTCTGCAAATATCTTTGGAAGTGATTTTCCTTCAAAACTAATCCCCAGTTACAGTTGGGGAGGAGCAAAAGGATTTGATACGTTCATGCTAGAAAAATCATTTGAAGTAGCTCAGCGCATGATGGAACGCAGAGGAATTGAACTAACCGATATCGATAAAGCCATCTTGTCTGAAATATACGATCGCACTGATCAATACAGGTCTTATAGTTAGACAGAATTGCAGTTTTTACTTGTTGGCACATCTATTGTCCCCTCTTTGGTCAATTACAACATTTACTCACCGGGCACTTAATTTGCCTGGTCCTTATACTTGTTGAGTATGAATGGATTTGATATGGATTTTGATTTTTTAGGATTGAATAATATGATTGGAGACGATACAGAGTTTATACCGCTTTTGTCAAAGGACGATGAAGACCAAATGAAAAACGAAGCGGTACCTGAAAGTTTGTCATTACTACCCCTTCGCAATAATGTGCTTTACCCGGGAGTAGTTATTCCCATTACAGTTGGTCGCGATAAGTCGATCAAGTTGGTGAATGAAGCTTACAGTGAGAAAAATGCAATAGGAGTTGTCGCCCAAAAAGACGGCAGCATCGAAAACCCTGAGGCCAAGCACCTGAACAAGGTCGGAACCGTGGCCCGCATCATCAAAAAGTTGCAAATGCCTGATGGCAGCATCACGGTGATCATCCAGGGAAAACGCAGAATGGAAATTGAGGAGATCGTGACTGATGATCCTTTCTTTAAGGCGAAGATTAAGCCGATAGATGAAGTGATGCCGGATGAAGATGATGAGCGTTTTGATGCATTGGTATCATCGATTCGTGAATTGGCTCTGAAAATCATTCAGGAATCGCCAAATATTCCCTCTGATGCACAAGTAGCAATAAAGAATATCGAGAGTCCTTCTTTCCTGATCAACTTCATCAGTTCTAACCTTTCCAGACCTGTAGATGTAAAACAGGAACTTTTGGAAGAACTCGATGTAAACAAGCGAGCGCAAAGGGTACTGGAATTACTCACTGAAGAATTTCAAATGCTCGAACTCAAAAACGATATTCAGTCAAAAGTTAAGACGGATATCGATAAGCAACAGCGCGAGTACTTTCTTCACCAACAGATGAAGCAGATTCAGGAAGAGTTGGGTGGTAATCCGCTCGATCAGGAAGTTTCAGAGTTTAAAGAAAGAGCGAAAAAGAAAAAGTGGGGAAAAGAAGTTAAAGAGGTTTTCGAAAAAGAGTTGAGCAAGTTGGAAAGAATGAATCCAACCGGAGTTGAATACTCTGTTCAGTCGAATTATCTCGACACAATGCTCGACCTGCCATGGAACGAGTACACAACTGATAATTTCGACCTCAAACGAGCAGAAAAGATTCTCGATCGCGATCACTACGGATTGGAAAAAGTGAAAGAGCGTATTCTTGAACACCTCGCAGTGATCAAGCTCAAAAATGATATGAAAGCACCTATTATTTGCCTTGCAGGACCTCCCGGTGTTGGTAAAACTTCACTTGGTAAATCGATAGGTGAGGCACTGGGTCGTAAATATCAACGTATGTCGCTCGGTGGCTTGCGCGATGAAGCTGAAATTCGCGGACACAGAAAAACCTACATCGGAGCGATGCCGGGTAGAATTATCCAAAGTGTGAAAAAAGCGGGTTCTTCAAATCCGGTTTTCATTTTGGATGAGATCGACAAAGTAGGTCATGGTCCGCACGGTGATCCTTCTTCAGCATTGCTCGAAGTATTAGATCCGGAACAAAACGACACTTTCACAGATAACTTCCTCGAGGTTGACTACGATCTATCAAAAGTGATGTTTGTGGCTACGGCAAATAATCTCGGTCAGATCCAGCCGGCTCTGAGAGATAGACTGGAGATTATTGAAGTAAACGGCTATACGGTTGAGGAGAAGATTGAAATTGCGAAGCGTCACCTTATTCCAAAACAGCTCAAAGAACACGGTTTAAAGAAAAACCAGTTCAAGATTTCGAAGAAAGTGCTCGAAAAGCTAATTGAGGAACACACTCGCGAAAGTGGTGTTCGTTCGCTTGAGAAAAAGATCGCAAAACTGGTGCGTCAAATTGCCAAAGCGATCGCTATGGAAGAAGAGTACGATGTGAACATCAAGGCTGAGGATCTGACCAAATATCTTGGTCCCGGTCATGAAAAAGAACGTTACGAGGGTAATGAGCATGCCGGAGTTGTTACAGGTTTGGCCTGGACCGCTGTTGGTGGTGATATTCTTTTTATTGAGACTTCAGTGACGAAAGGAAAAGGAAAACTTACTTTAACCGGTAGTCTCGGTGATGTGATGAAAGAATCGGCAATGGTAGCATTGGAGTACATGCGTTCACATGCTGATCATCTGAATCTCGATCCTGAAGTTTTCGATAAATACAATGTACATATTCACGTGCCTGAGGGTGCAATTCCAAAAGATGGTCCATCGGCCGGAATTACAATGCTCACTTCTTTAGCATCTGCCTTTACGCAGCGCAAGATCAAGAGCAGACTTGCCATGACAGGTGAGATCACGCTTAGAGGCCGCGTATTACCTGTTGGCGGAATCAAGGAAAAAATCCTTGCAGCTAAACGCGCAAATATCAACGAGATCATTTTATCAGAACAGAATAAGAAGGATGTAGAGGAAATTGATGAGCGCTATTTGAAAGGCCTCAAGTTCCACTATGTGAAAGAAATGATTGAGGTAACAGATATTGCACTGCTCAAAGAAAAGGTGAAAGACCCACAAAAGATTGAGTAATTATTGAGATCGATATAAATGAAGGCGGAGGATTAAAATAATTCTCCGCCTTCTTCGTATTATTGGGGAATTATTTCCGCCAAATATGAAGAATAGCTTATTCTCGATTTTAATACTGTTTTCTTCTATTGCTGCAATAGCGCAGTCGGGAGGTAATGGAGTGTACAAGTTTTTGGATTTGCCTGCATCGGCTCGTTCGGCTTCACTGGGCGGAAGTTTAATCACGGTGAGAGACGGAGATGTCAATCTCGTAAAAGACAATCCCGCTGTTTTAGATAGCACAGTTCACAACGCTGCTGCGCTCACATATATCAATTATATTTCTGATGTCAATTTTGGATACGTAACCCATGCTCGTCATTTTGAGAATGTGGGGACTTTCAGTGCAGGTATGCAATATATCAATTACGGTACGTTTACTCGCGCTGATGAACGCGGAATCAAAAATGGTGAATTCTCGGCCGGTGAATATGCTTTTGATGTTTCTTACGGCTACCAACCCGATTCACTTTTCTCTTTTGGCGGTACTTTTAAAGCGATTTACAGCAACTTTTCCAGTGATAATAGCTTTGGAGTAGCATTTGATTTAGGAGCACAATACTTGAGTAAGAATAAGTTGTTTTCTGCCGGCTTAGTGATCGATAATCTCGGTTATCAGATCAAGCCTTATGTAGAGGGGAATCGGGAAAGTTTACCGGTGAACTTTCAATTAGCGGGATCGTACAAACTACCCAAAGCACCAATTCGTTTTACCTTAACGGCATCTCGGCTAGAGACATGGGATCTGACCTATAACCAACCGCAGAGCGAAAAGGCGTATTTGCTTCCAAATGGCGGAACGGTTTCGCAAAACAGTGAGGACGGAGCTTTCAGCTTTGACAATTTTATGCGTCACATGAATATTGCGGCTGAAATTATGCCCAGTGATAATTTTCATTTACGCATTGGATTCAACTATTTACGGAAGCAGGAGTTGTCGCCACAGGATACGCGAAGCGGTTTGGCAGGATTTTCATTCGGAACCGGTTTTCAAATCAAGCGATTTCGCCTGAGCTACGGTATTGCCGGCTATCATTTGGCTGGTTTCTCTCACCATATTACTATTGCAACCAATTTCAGTGAATTTAAAAGCAAAGGATGAGTCCGGCCAAAATCAACATCGCCATTGACGGCTATTCGTCATGCGGCAAAAGCACGCTTGCCAGGCAACTCGCAAAAAAACTTCATTACATTTACGTAGATACAGGAGCTATGTACCGCAGTGTGGCTTTGTTTGCGCTGGACAATGGGCTTTTTGAAAGTGATTTTGATAAAGAAAAACTCATCAATTCACTCCACCAAATTACGATCAGATTTGAGCGAAATGAAAACGGCTTACAAACTATTTTAAATGGCAAAAACGTAGAGGAATCGATCAGATCCATGCGTGTGTCAGATCGCGTGAGCGAAGTAGCCGCCATTCCTGAAGTCCGCAAGAAACTCGTTTCCCAACAACAAGAAATGGGAAAAGAAAAAGGAGTTGTGATGGACGGCCGCGACATAGGAACTGTTGTTTTTCCAGATGCTGAGTTGAAAATCTTCATGACAGCTTCTCCATCGGTCAGAGCGCAAAGACGTTACGATGAACTCAAATCTAAAGGTAAGGAAGCCGGCATGGAAGAGGTAAAGAAAAACCTCGAACACCGCGATTATATAGATACCCACCGCAGTTCTGATCCCCTCAGGCAAGCCGATGACGCACTCGTCCTCGACAACACGGATCTGACACCCGATGAACAGCTACAAAAAGCTTTGGATTGGGCAAATGAGAGAATAGCGTAGGAGTTGACTCCTTTATTTTTTCAACTCAAGCGTCCTGGAGTTTAGAACTCTAACAGGTTTTCCTTTTTCCATTTGGTAAACCACGCCAACTAAACTCAAGTCAATAGCTTGATGTTTTGCTACAAAAAACTGAGTATCGGATGTCTCAAATAATGAGTTTGACAAATCAATAGGCTTTCCCCACAAACCGTCAGCAGCCATTCCTAACACATGATCGTGTTCGTATTCATCAACCCACTTGTTTCCGTTGTAAGTGTACTGCCTGCTAACTACGTTGTCTTCAGTTACGTAAACTGTAAAGTTGATATCATCAGTAATAGGTTGTTTTGCAGTGATTGTAGCATTGTAAGTAAAGCTACCGTCTATACTTTGTGCATTGAGTACGATATTCACATCACTAGTTGTATTCAACGTTGAATCAATTGAATTTTTCCATTTTGTGGTATCGCTTTTTAGGTAGTCTAACCCGCGAAGGAAAGTGGGAGTGCCAAAGATTTGGTGGAATTCTGCCAAATCTTTTGATTCTGGAGTGTAGTTGGGATCTTCTTCTTTGTAATAAAAGCTGACTGCGTTGATACGTTGATTTTTAGCTTTTTGATCGAATAGTGGATGACCGTATGCCCCGCACGCTCCACAATCATGTCTTGAGAGAAGAGCGATGAAAGGTTGTTTTTCGTCAATTTCAGCTTGTGTGTAGTTAATCGTCTCAGGTTGTTGAGGTGTATCATCTTCATCGTCCTTTGAACATGAAAAACTCAATACAATAATCGCGAACGAAAGGAACCATATCTTTTTCATGAAGTTGTAAACGAAGAAATGATGGAGTTATTTGATTAAATAAAAAAACCTCACATCGTGATGATGGAGGTTGAGTTTTTTTAGACATCCCGGATTAATAGCTGAGGCGGCTTTTTTTGCTAAAAACATACCATTTCGGAATAATATGCTTTATAAAACAACTCAACACTTTACTAATCAATAAGTTAACCGATTGAAAAAACTTAAAATAGTGGAGCCGGAGGGATTCGAACCCTCGTCCAAACAAGGAATAGCTATGCCTTCTACAAGCTTAGTTTGTCATTAATTTTCGTCTGTAGGCCGGTGACAAACAACCTATCTACAGCTTATCCCGAATTGAGTTTCGAAAGCAAAACCGGGCATTCTACTTTCTATCCCAAACTTATTGGTGCCCCGACTGGAAAAAGTGTTGGAAGAACTCTTTCCCGGGACATCTCGTCACCTCCTCTTTGGAGTGTGATGAAGGTAATCAGTCTTAGACTAGATTACGCAGCGAGAGCGTAATTATTTTCGCCATTTAAAAGTGTGAAGAACGTTTTGACTGGCTTTTCTTCAACGCCAGGCTTGCTTACATAACCGATTCGTCTTGCTGTCAAAACCAGTCGGCCCCATGTAAATGCAGTCTGCAAATGTACACAAATCTGCTTCTTACTCAAACGCAATGTTAGCCGGCTTTGTTTCCTATCTTTGGGCAAAATCGAAGATAATGGCCGCTGTGAAAATTGGAGTAATCAAGGAAGGGAAAGTTCCACCTGATAAGCGTGTTCCGCTTACACCTAATCAATGCAAAAGTATTATCGATACTTATGGCGATGAGGTGGATCTGACCGTGCAAAAAAGTGATGTACGCAAATTCACTGATTTTGATTATGAACGTCAGGGACTTGACGTTGTGGATCAAATGCACGACCGTGATGTGCTACTCGGTGTAAAAGAGGTTCCACTGGAAATGCTCATTCCGCAAAAGACGTATTTCTTTTTCTCTCACACGATCAAAGAGCAGCCATATAACCGCGATTTACTCAAAACCATTCTCGAACGTAAAATCACGTTGATCGACTGGGAGTGCCTTACTGATGTCAATGGAAAACGCCTTATTGGTTTTGGTCGCTATGCGGGAGTTGTTGGGGCTTACAATGGTTTTAGAACTTATGGACTTCGTTATGGCCTCTACAGTTTGAAGCCGGCTCATGAATGTGCAGACAGGGCTGAGATGGAGCAGGAACTCGAAAAAATTCAGCTTCCTAATATCAAAATAGTACTTACCGGAAGAGGTAGGGTTGCTCACGGAGCTATGGAAGTTATCGATAAAATAGGGATCAGGAAAGTTGATCCAACTGATTATTTGAATCGTGATTTTTCAGAACCTGTTTACGCGCAAGTCGGTGTGGAGCACTATAACAGGAGGAAAGATGGAGGAGAACGTTCACGAAAAGATTTTTTCAAAAATTACCGCGACTACGAAAGTGATTTTATGCGCTTTGCCCGCTCAACTGATTTTTTCATTGCAGGACATTTTTATGCTGAAGGCTCACCGTATCTCTTCACTCGCGAAGATGCTAAAGACAAAGATTTTAGGATTAGAGTAGTGGCAGATATCAGTTGTGATATTGATGGTCCGGTTGCGTCAACAATTAGGCCTTCAACAATTGTAGATCCAATTTACGGGTACAACATCGAAACTGAGGAAGAAGATGATTACCGGGCTTCAAACGCAATAGCAGTTATGGCAGTTGATAATTTGCCGTGTGAATTACCATTGGATGCATCACAGGATTTTGGTGAAGAACTGATGAAGCATATTCTACCGCTCATTATCCGTGGAGATAAAGATGACATACTCGAGCGCGCTACAATTGCAAAAGATGGTGATCTGACCGAGAAATACAGGTATCTGCAAGACTACGTTGACGGGAAATAATTAGGGCTTTACCAGTATCTCAACTTCCACCCGTCTTTCCCTGTCTAAAATAGGATTAGATGCGTATTGTTCACCAAAAGCCTGCGAGAAAATGAGTCGGTTGTCAACACCTGCCGATGTCAAATAATTTTTAATTTCCTGTACACGCTTTTGAGACAGCGATAAATTCAACATGGAATTACCTGAGCTATCAGTGTAGCTGGAGATGAAAATCCGATAAATATTTTGCTTTGATAGTTCATTCAATGCTTCTTTTAATATTGACAGGTTTTGAGGTTCTTTCTTCCCGGGATCGTAAAGTAAATCGACTTGAACTGTATCAAAAGCGGGTTTTTTAATAACCTTTGGCTCAGCTTTTTTAACCAGTTTAGGTTGCTTAACTTCCTTCTCAACTGTCTGCTTTTCAGCATTTCTCAACGCTTTGTTCAGGCTCGAAACAGTATCGTTAAAATTGATGCTTTTCTTTTTGTACTGGAGTAGTAAACTGTCATAGCGAAACTGCGATACAACTTTTTTTGATTTATAGTTTTCGCGGTCAGATCCTTTGTAACTAGCAGTATCTATCACATTTTCAGTCTCCCAGGCAGCAGCCAGATTTTCAATGGGCTCACTCGTCAAAGCTATATCGTGTAATAAAATGAGCTCTTCAACCAAACCAGAGTCTGACGAGATAGTATCAAATTGAGTTTGCATAACCGTATCATAACGAGTTTTTCCAGATGGTAAAGGAACCGGAATAACCGTAGTTCCTCCATTTCTCACTCGGGTAACAGTCTTTTGTCTCCCTTCTTTAATAATGGTTTTTTGATTGCCAGATGCGTTGTTGAGTTGGGATTGAAGATTCTCGATTTCAGCAAGAAGCGAATCTTCATGAGATGTTTCTTCAACAATATAATGACCAGGAGTTTCCTTTCTATTGAGCAGGCTATCTAACTTGCTACTCATGAGTTGTTGTTGAGCCTCTAAATTTCTAATCCTGAACGACTCAGATAAGTACTTAGCTGAATCGCTTTTACGCATAACAGAAGTATCGCGATAAATTGTAGATCTTACAGATTGAATTCGATTTGAAATACTGTCAAATCTCTTGTAGTTTGCGAGCTGCGTATCAGGCGTGAGAATGACAATCGGTCCTTTTTTAGTTTTGGCTGAATCTTGAAGTGCTGTGGCTGATTGTTGCTTTTCATCGGTCAGAACCGAACTATAGCCAGTTGAGTCTTTTGAATCTGAATCATCGACATACAGCGATACTTTCCCCGTATTCTGTACACCACAAGCAATAAATAGCGTTGATAATATGATAAATGCGAGAAACCTGTTCATCACTTTTTCACTCCCATCCATAAATTGAGTTCAAGCGCTAAACCTGCTGTAGGCAGGAATGTTATCTTTTGAAAATCCTGAATTCCATCTTCAGCGAGAATCAATCCGCCAACATTGAATCGAACAACTTTAAAGAGTCTTACTCCAAAACCGGTATAAACAGGAATGTCAACACCCGGAGTCACGAACTCTGTTCCACTGGCATCTCTCACCGGGTCAAACAGCACACCCATTGAGTAACCAAATGAATCAAACAGTTTTGCTTTTTGAGCAAGTGTTGTTTTAGCAGCAAATGGAATTGTAAACCCAACTCCAGGTGTGAAGTTGGTGTTGTTGACTGATGCATTGTCAATGGTTGTAGATTTATTCCAGGCATACATTCCTGCATTTACGGGCAAACTGAAACGCTCTTTATCAGTTGGTACGGCTTCTACCTTAACTGTCCGGTACTGCTGCACGAGATCTGAGTTTAAAAATTGATTCACTTCACTCATCACCAAATCAGTGAGGTGATTTACTTTCTTTTCTATGAGCTTATTGGCTATGCTATCTCGCATAGTTGTTTTCTTTCTGCTCAGGAATTTGCGAAATTTGAAATCCCTGTCGTTTTCCAACTCATTTAATACAAGATTACTTGGAGCACTGTATTTTAAACCGTTTTTAGAAACGTGATATTCGAGCGCCTTGTCGATTAACTTCTCAAGGCCACGGTAAACGTGCTTTGGTTTTTCAACGCTCACTCGTTTTCCATCAAACTTGTAATTGTTTTCAAGGTAAAAACGGACACGATCTTTGAGGTTTTTGCGAAGCTTTTCCTTTTGAGTAGGCATTAACCGCTTGTATGTGATGACTTTAAAATCGTATTTACTGTTTGATTTCAACACAGCCGGAACTTTAATGCTGAATGTCTCTGTTTGGTTCTGATCGTAGCGATTCCAGCTATAGCGATGGAGCTCAGTTTCTGATTCGGTTGGGAAAATTGCAACTTCAACATATTCCACGTTTTGCAAAACTTCTCCCTCTACAAGAAAAGGCTTATCGTATGGAACTGATGGAGAATTGACAAAAGAACCAGATTCAAAATCGACTTTTACTACACGTTCCTGGGCAACTGATGTAGAAAGGATTGAAGAAAAAAAGATGAAAAAGGAGATAATATGTTTCATGATGTGTGAGAATTCTAAACTTCAATATAAAGAATTAAACTGAACTATTGATATTGTGACAATTTCAGTACTAACGGAGAGCCGGAAGGTATTGTTCAAATATTGTAATTACTGGTTCTTCAGTTTAGCAATGGTTTCTTTTGGATTGTCAGATTTGAACACAAAACTCCCTGCAACCAGTGCATTAGCTCCTGCTTTTACAAGGTCAGGTGCATTTTTATCGTTCACGCCTCCGTCAATTTCAATGATGAGGTTTGGGTTGAGTTCCCCGGCCATGGCTCTGAGTGTTCTCACCTTTTTGTAAGTGTTTTCAATGAATTGTTGACCTCCAAAACCGGGGTTTACACTCATGATGAGAACCAAATCGAGTTCGGGCAGAATGTCGCGGAGTAGTTCTACAGAAGTATGCGGATTGATTGAAACTCCGGCTTTCATACCGTGGTTCTTGATTTCCTGGACAGTACGGTGTAGGTGAGGAGAGGCCTCTAAATGTACGGTCAATATATCAGCTCCTGCATTTTTGAAATCTTCAATGTAGCGCTCGGGTTGAGTGATCATCAAGTGCACATCAAAGGTTTTTTTTGCGTGCTTCTTAATGGCTTTCATCACCGGCATCCCAAAAGAGATGTTAGGTACAAAAACTCCGTCCATCACGTCAATGTGAAACCAGTCGGCCTGGCTTTCATTGAGCATTTCAGCAGCGTCCTGGAGATTAGCGAAATCGGCTGCGAGAATTGAAGGAGCAATGATTGGAGTTTTCATGTTGTCAATTTTGCGGCAAAAATACGCATTGCCGCAAAACTTATCCTAAAAACGATTTTAAGTTAGATTACTTAAAACGGATTTATTAGTTCAAAAATCACTAACTTAGTCAGTCAAACGAATCATACTTTATGGAAAAAAGTGAATGGTACAATAATGAGATATTAGTTGATCTCTTACTTTTTTTAATTTTTCCAATTGGTCTTTATGCCGTTTACAAGACTGATAAAATTAAAATGAATGCGACAAAAATTATCTACAGTTCCATTGGGTTTATTTCATACTTAATCGTCATAGTAACGTTGATCAAAGGTTAATTTACTTATCCCAAAAACGATTTTAAGTGTGCATTTCTCGACATCACTTTCAATCTTCTTAAAGCTCGCTCTTTAATTTGACGAACACGTTCGCGGGTAAGCGCTAATTTATCTCCCACTTCCTCGAGTGTAAGAGATTCTTCATACCCAATACCAAAGTAAAGTTTAATGACCTGAGATTCACGTGCTGCAAGGAAATTTAGAGAATACGCAACTTCTTCTTTCAGCGAATCGGCAAGGAGTTGTTTATCAGGGCTGCCATCTTTAGCTTCCATTCTGGCATACATATCTCGATCATCACTGTCATCACCTAAAATAGGTGCATCCATTGAAATGTGACGATTGTTGATTCGTTGTGACTGTTTTACTTCAGCTTCTGATATTTCGAGCATATCAGCAATTTCACTCGTAGAAGGTTTTCTTTGGTGAAGTTGCTCGAGTTCTGAATACGCCTTATTGACTTTACTTATTGACCCTATTTTATTCAGGGGCAGGCGAACCATTCTCGATTGTTCAGCAAGTGCTTTCAGGATTGATTGCCTGATCCACCAAACGGCATAAGAGATAAACTTAAAGCCTCTTGTTTGGTCAAAACGTTTTGCAGCTTTAATGAGTCCCAGGTTTCCCTCGTTGATCAAGTCGGGTAATGTCAATCCCTGATTTTGGTATTGCTTGGCAACGGATACGACAAACCTGAGATTTGCTTTCGTGAGTTTTTCGAGTGCTGTTGCGTCACCATTCTGAATGCGTTGAGCTAACTCAACTTCCTGATCAGCACTCAACATGGTTTCTTTTGAAATTTCCTGTAGGTACTTATCAAGCGAAACCGACTCGCGGTTCGTGATTTGCTTTGTAATCCTTAACTGTCTCATAATCCTTTCCTTTTACTCACGCTAATTCTTTTGAGCTGGCTTTCAGGGTAAGAAAGCCGGGAAAGGCTCGCATTATAATAGACGCAAAAAGCCCCAAAGAAGTTTGGGGCTTTTTACAAAAAATTAAGAAAAAGTATTTGGAAAATCCTTAGTCTTTCTTTTCTGGGCGTGGGATAAGTACCTTTCTTGAAAGTTTTAATTTTCCTGTTTTTTTGTCTTTATCGATGATTTTCACTTTCACTTCATCACCTTCTTTCAACACATCTTCTACTTTATCAATGCGCTTCCAGTCGATTTCAGAGATGTGAAGCAATCCATCTTTTCCGGGAGTTACTTCAACGAAAGCACCGTAAGGAGCTAAAGCTTTTACTTTGCCCATGAATTCGTCACCTACTTCAGGTACCTGAGTAATAGACTTGATGCGTGACAACGCCTGATCCATTTGGTCGCCATTTGTTGCCATTACATCGATTACACCTTTACCGTCAACTTCTTCGATAACGATAGTTGTTTCAGTTTCTTTCTGGATTTCCTGAATGATTTTACCGCCTGGTCCAATCACGGCACCAATAAGGTCTCCCGGAATTGTCAATTGAACAATGCGCGGAGCATTTGGCTTGAGTTCTTTGTTAGGCTCGCTGATAGTCTCATTCATTTTGTTGAGAATGTACAAGCGGCCTTCTTTAGACTGCTCTAGAGCCTTCGTCAAAATCTCTTCGTTCAATCCATCAACTTTGATATCCATTTGACAGGCAGTAATTCCGTCAACTGTACCGGCAACTTTAAAGTCCATGTCACCGAGGAAATCTTCATCACCAAGGATATCAGAAAGTACTGCGTAACGATCACCTTCAGAGATCAATCCCATTGCAATTCCCGATACAGGTTTCTTAACCGGAATACCGGCATCCATCATAGCTAATGAACCTGCGCAAACAGTTGCCATTGATGAAGAACCATTCGATTCAAGGATGTCAGAAACTACGCGAACAGTATAGTTGTAATCTGAAGGAACCATGTCTTTCAATGCACGCATAGCGAGATTTCCGTGTCCAACTTCTCTTCGTGAAGTACCTCTAACAGGTCTTGCTTCACCGGTTGAGAAAGGAGGGAAGTTGTAATGCAGAATAAAACGTTGGCTATCTGTAAGGAATGCGCCATCAATGCTTTGCTCGTCAAGTTTGGTTCCGAGTGTTACAGTAGTTAAAGACTGCGTTTCACCACGAGTAAAGATCGAACTTCCGTGAGTTCCGGGTAGGTATCCTACTTCAGTCCAAATATCGCGGATTTCATCCGTTTTACGACCGTCAAGGCGAATACCGTTATCGAGAACCACAGCACGTACTGCTGCTTTTTTCACCTTACCAAAGTAAGTGTTGATGAGTCCTTCTTTTTCTTCGAGCTCTTCTTCTGAGAATTGCTCTTTGTATTCGGTCAGAACCTTATCAAACTGCTCGCTGCGTTCCTGCTTGGAGGTAGGCGTTTTTGCAATTTCGTGAGCTTTATCGTAGAGGTCGTTTTTAACTTTTTCTTCGAGATCTTTGTCGTGAGTCTCGTGTTCGTATTCTCTTTTGGTGTGAGATTTCTCAACCTGAGAAGCTAAATCTTTTTGTGCCTGGCATTGCTCTTTGATGCCATCGTGACCAAACATGATTGCCTCGATCATTTCCTGCTCTGAGATCTCTTCCATTTCACCTTCAACCATCACGATGTTGTCAGATGTACCGGCAACCATCATGTCGATGTCGCTCGATTCGAGTTCTGAAAGTTTTGGATTGATCACAAAGTTTCCATCTATTCTACCAACACGAACTTCAGAAACTGGTCCGTTGAAAGGAAGATCGCTCATCGCAATAGCCGATGAAGCTGCGAAACACGCAAGTGCATCAGGCATTGTATCTTTATCGGATGAGATCAATTGAACAAATACCTGTGTTTCAGCGTGGTAATCATCAGGGAATAATGGACGTAGAGCTCTGTCGATTAAACGAGCTGTTAAAATTTCATTTTCTGTTGGTCTCGCTTCGCGCTTGATAAAACCACCAGGGAACTTACCGGTAGAGGCAAACTTTTCACGGTACTCTACTGTAAGCGGTAAAAAATCAATTCCCTCAGAAGCTTCTTTTCTCGAAACAACTGTAGCTAAAAGCATGGTGTTCCCCTGCTTGATAACAACTGAGCCATCAGCCTGTTTGGCTAATTTGCCCGTTTCAATAGTAATTTCCTGACCTGCTGTTGTAAAGGTATGTTCTAATCCGATTTTCATTATGCGTAGTATCTTTTAAAAAAGAAAGGCAATTTTGCAATTGCCTTTCCTGTAAAATTATTTACGAAGCTTCAATTTCTTGATAATGGCACGATACCTTTCGATGTCTTTCGCCTTTAGGTAATCGAGAAGTGAGCGTCTTTTACCAACGAGTGCGATAAGCGCTCTACGAGTTGAAGCATCTTTTTTGTTTTCTTTAAGGTGCTTTGTCAAATGGTCAATGCGGTGAGTGAACAACGCAATTTGACCTTCAGCTGAACCGGTGTTGCTTTCAGAGCCACCGAACTCTTTGAAAATTTCTTTTTTCTTTTCGCTTGTTAAATACATGCCAATATTATTTTAAATGATTTTTATGTATTTCGACCGTAATCGAAGCTGCAAATATAGATAATTTAAAGCGACTGTTTTGTGATTTCTTAATTTTTAAACAATCTCAGTGTTTGAGAGAGTTTATCACGCAATTCACGCCTGTCCACTATAAAGTCGAGGAAGCCGTGTTCGAGCAAAAATTCAGATGTTTGAAAACCTTCAGGTAAATCCTTACCGATTGTCTCCTTAATTACTCTTGGTCCGGCAAAGCCGATGAGTGCACCTGGTTCAGCTATGTTGATATCGCCCAACATAGCAAAAGACGCTGTAACACCTCCGGTTGTTGGATCAGTTAAATAGCTGATGTACGGAATTTTGTGTTGAGACAAAAGCGTCAGTTTAGCTGATGTTTTCGCCATTTGCATGAGTGAAAATGCAGCTTCCATCATACGAGCACCACCTGATTTTGAAATAATCATCAATGGTGTTTTGTGTTTGATGCAGTAATCGATGCTTCGGGAAATCTTTTCACCAACTACTGATCCCATTGAACCACCTATGAATTTAAAATCCATGCAGGCAATCATCAACGGCTGTCCGTCAACTTTTCCGTGTGCGGTTCTGATAGCATCTTTAAGGCCTGTCTTTTGCTGAGAGGCTTTAACTCTGTCAGTGTATTTCTTCGTATCCTCAAACTTGAGCGGATCAGCTGAAGAGAGCGATTTATTGATCTCTTTCATGGTTCCCTCATCAAAAATGAGATTGAAATACTCGTCAGATCCTATTCGCTTGTGGTAACCGTCTGCCGGAACAACATAAGCGTGCTTCTCGAGTTCTGACGTTTCAATGATGTGTCCTTTTGGTGACTTGAACCAAAGACCGTCAGGTGTTTCTTTTTTATCTTTTGTCGGGGTAGTAATACCCTTTTTTATTCGCTTAAACCAACTCATTTTGAGTGTATTTTAAGTGATACATGAATCACCGAAATGATTTCTTTACGCGATTGTTACTTCGCTTTCAAGGTAAACATCCTGTACAGTGCGGATGATTTCAACTCCTTCTTTCATCGGCTTTTGGAAAGCTTTACGACCGAGAATTAATCCTGATCCACCGGCTCTTTTATTGACAACAGCAGTTTCAACAGCATTTGCTAAATCTGAGTCGCCTCCTGAAGCACCTCCGGAGTTGATAAGTCCTCTGCGCCCCATGTAGCAGTTTGCTAACTGGTAACGGCAAAGGTCAATTGGGTTGTCTGATGTCAATTCGCTGTAAACTTTGTCATGTGTTTTACCAAAGTTGAGCGCTTTGTAGCCTCCGTTGTTTGTCGCGAGCTTTTGCTTGATGATATCAGCACCAATTGATACACCAATGTGATTCGCCTGACCAGTTAGATCGGCTGAGGTGTGATAATCTGTACCATCTTTTTTGAAGTCGCTGTTGCGGAGGTAGCACCAAAGTATAGTGGCCATTCCAAGTTCGTGTGCGCGTTCAAATGCAAGTGCGATTTCCTGAATTTGGCGATCACTTTGTTCAGATCCGAAATAGATCGTGGCACCAACGGCTGTTGCACCCATCTCCCAGGCACGCTCAACTGTACCAAACTGGATTTGATCGAAAGTACTCGGGTAAGTCAATAATTCGTTGTGGTTGATTTTTACTATGTACGGTATTTTGTGAGCGTATTTTCTCGCTGTAGATGCCAACACATCATAAGTTGAGGCAACTGCATTACAGTCTGCTTCAATTGCGAGTTTCACGATATTTTCGGGATCGAAGTAAATTGGGTTTGGCGCAAATGATGCGGCTGCTGAGTGCTCAATACCCTGATCTACCGGTAGAATAGAAAGGTAGCCTGTACCTGCAAGTCTACCGTGATTATATAGAGATTGAAGACTTTTTAGTACTTGGGGATTGCGATCGCTGTTTGTAAAAACGCGGTCAACAAAGTCGCTTCCCGGTAGGTGAAGTTGTTCTTTTGAGATTGTTTTTGAAACGTGGCTCAAAAGGTTATCGGCCTTGTCACCAAGGAGCTCCTGAATTTTATTAATCGCTGACATATGTTAGGTATATCTTTGTTGATTTGCTTTGAGCCGACAAAGCTAAAAATAAATTGTTAAGGTGTTTGCAAATTTAAAATCATGAGAAAGATGTGGAACAGACTAAAAAGGATACCCAATTCCTAAGTTAAATGTACTCCGCATTTTGTAGTCGTTTTGATTGGCTTCGTTGTAGAGGTCTTTGGATTGAAAGATCCATCTTTCTCCTTCAGCAAGAGCGGGGTCTCGCATTTGAACACCCCAATCAAGGCGGAGTAACAGGAAGCTGAAATCGAAACGAAAGCCAACTCCGGTTCCGACCGCTATTTCTTTATAAAAACGATCAAATCTAAAAATTGAAGATTCTACCTGTTGATCTCTTTCCATCACCCAAATATTTCCCATGTCAGCAAAGAAGGCAATTTCAAACATGTCGGTCAATTGAGCTCGATACTCGACATTTGCTTCAAGCAGGATGTCACCGACCTGATCAATGCCTGCTGTTACTGAATCTGGTGTTGAACCGGGTCCTAATGAACGGGCTGTCCAGGCTCTTATGTCGTTGGCGCCTCCTGCAAAAAAGCTCTTATCGTATGGAAGTACATCCCGGTTGCCATAAGGTACACCAACTCCGGCATGAAAACGATAGGCCATTTTACTGTTCTTGGTGAGGTTGTTATAGACCCTAAAGTCATTAGCAAGTTTTACAAATTGTGCGTATCGAATACCAAAAAGCTCGTAATATTCTCCGTTTGTTTTATTTAGTCCGAGCCAATCACTGCTCTGGGCAAGTAAGTTCCCTGCCGTTTCTACCGTTACGCGGTTCCAAATAGCATTTTGATTTTTGCGCAGGTTTTGATTTGTCCAGGTGTAGTTGAATTTGCTTCCGGCAATTAAGTGGTCACTGTAAGTGTTCAACAAAAACGGGTTTTGAAGATCCCGCAGTCGCTGATCAAAGTAGTCGCGTTTGTCAATTCTAATTATCGATAAGTTGAGAGGATAAAAAGCGTAATCATTGCTGTTTTTGGTGTTACCTGACCAGAAATAAGCGTATGAAGTGTTGATTAAATTACGTGTAAAATCTGGTCGTCTTTGGTAGTTGAAGTTGAGGTTGACATTGGTTTTAGGGTTCTTGTAGTTAGGCAGTTCGTAGCGATAAACGTTTTTGGGTATCAGTAGATCTGGTAAGTTGAGTGAAGTCTCTATACCGTATTCGGTAGTGTTGAATGGCGAAATGCGTTCTAAATTTGATCCTTGAGTTTCCTGGTCACCTTCAATAGGGTTGTTCGTTTGCTGTGCTTCCACACCACCTCTCAGCCTAATGCGAAACAACTCAGCTCCTTTAAATAGGTTTCTGTTCGTGTAGCCGAGATTACCCGATACACCCAGGTTGCCGCCTGTATTTGTCCCTTCAGCTTCAGCTGAAACGGATTGCCTTAAAATAGGCGTCAGATTAATGTAACAGTTGAGTAAGGTTGTATCATTGCTCGCTTCTTCAAATTGTATATTGATGAACCTAAAGTTTTTCAAAGATGAGAGTCGGTCATAGGTGTATTCCTGCCTTGATTGCGAATAAAACTCATTTGGAGCTATGTAAATAGCATCAGCCAGTACTTTTGGATTGTAGTTGCTCTTTTTGGTATTGATAAAATAGACGTCATCGTACCTGACCGTATCATTGCTTACAGTTTGAAACTCTGTAGAGTAATTGGAGTTGATGTAAACATCCTTTATCCGGTATTTTTTATGCGTTTTTTCTACCAAAGTATCTTCTCCTGATGGAAGTGTTTCCTCTGTAACGGGATTGTTGACTTTTTGCCTGATGTAAACACGATGATCACCCAAGGTTGAATCAACTTCATAGGTGACAAAATTTTGATTGAAGTAGAAATAGCCCTGGTCTTTCATTGATTTTGTGAGTCGTTGCCTTTCGTCATCAATTTCTTCCAAACTAAAAACAGCTCCGTTTCGCAGTGACGTTTCTTTTGTTGCTTTTTTGATTGCCGGCAACAAGTCCTTATCGTCTATCGAGTAGGCAACTTCTTTGATTTTGTAAGGCCTGCCTGCTTTTATTTCATAAACAACTTTCACTTTTCTGTCACTCGTATCTCTAACCGGTTTTGCCGATACGCGGTTGTTGAAATAGCCATTGTTTTTGAGGAAGAGTTTCAAATCCGTAACTGATTTGTTCATAAGGATGGAATCGAAAACTGTGGGCGGATTACCGATTTTATGTTTAATACGGTGAGTAATAACCGGGTTAAACTCTTTGGGCTCCTTCCCTTTTTCAACTCTTCTGTCGTTTCGGTTTTTCAGTCTTTCGCGTTTCTTTTCATTTCGCTCAGCTATTTTGGCAGAATCAAAAAGATTGTAAACGAATAGGTTGAAACGAAACAGCTCGAATATTTTTTTATTCGGTTTTTGTTTGATCACAGCCTTTATTTCGTCCTCATCAAGTGTTTTTGCATTGTTCTTTAATTCGTTTTTAACGAGCAAATACTTGTCTTGAGGAACGTACTTAGTGCTGTTACAGGCTCCTAACGCAATTGTTAGAGCAATCGCCAAAAGGGTATATTTTACGTAGTATTTCAAGCCCATGTGATAGATTTGCAAAACTAATGATTAAACCGTGGTGATATGCTTTCAAAAAGGGAATTAAAGTTTTTGCGGTCTTTGCGTCAAAAAAAGTTCAGGAACGAACACGGTGAATTCCTTGTTGAAGGCACAAAATTGGTTCAGGAAGCGATTGATAGTGACTTTGAAGTTGAAGCCGTTTATCACGGTCAGAGCCAAATTCCGCCAATATCGGGTTCCTTTGCTGTACAAGAGGTTTCACAGAACGAGTTGTCGCAAATATCATCGATGAAAAATCCGCCCGGGATCATGGCACTGGTCAAAATTCCCGATGAATCATTTGAAATTTCTTCAGATAAAATTTTGGCTGTAGAAAATATTAACGATCCGGGAAATTTGGGCACGATTCTCCGTATTGCCGATTGGTTTGGAATCGAAACAGTTTTGTGCTCTGAAGAAACTGTTGACGAGTTCAATCCTAAAGTCATTCAATCGTCAATGGGCTCGATATTCCGAACTCGGTTAGCTAGAGTGGATCTGACCGAAAAAATTGAGAAACTAAAGAAAACGGGCTACTCAATTGTTGGCGCTGAGATGAGGGGTGATAAACTCAACCGCGATGTAATTCCTCAAAAAGCAGTTTTGGTTATGGGAAGCGAATCTCACGGGATAAGTTCTGAAATTCAAAAACTACTCGATTTCTCGGTAACCATTGAAAAAAGGGGAGGAGCTGAGTCACTGAACGTGGCTGTAGCGACCGGAATAATTTTGAGTTACTGGGTTTAGCCCTCAAAGTGAAGTGAGATGGAAACCATTCTTGGAGTGAGCTTTTCAATGGGATCGCTCCATAATGTGTTGTCCTGAATTAATACTCCGTTGATTCCCTGTGAAACTTTGATCTCCGGTGAGAATTTGAAGTACTCGAGGAAAAAGTCAAAGCCCACTCCAAATTCATACATAACATTGTGTCGTTTGAGCCTTATTACTTGTTCAGAAACGGGGACTTTATTATCGGTATCGAACTGTGAGGCGAGATCGAGGCTGTAGTTGGCACCACCAACAACGTATGCAGCGAAATTATTGAGGCGCTCTGACCTGTATTTGAAATTCAATGGAAATTGCAGGTATGTAGATTCAACCTGTTTCGTTTCGAGGGAGTTGTCATTTTCACCCTGAAACAGGTAGTCGAGGTTTCGTTGTCCAAAGGCGAGTGTGGGCAGAAAACGCAAGCTGAATTTACGAGTGATGTGCCAGGAACTCACAATCCCAATGTTGAATCCGCTTTGCCTGTTTGTTTCAACTGATACGAGCGTATCGTTTTTGGTGAGATCGGTATTGAGGTTGTAGCCCATGGTATTGATCCCGAGTGTAAAACCAAAGTGGACTTTCTTTTCGTCAAAAAAGCGCAAATTTTTGGGTCTTTCCAGTTGAGCCTGCACAACTCTGCTGAAAAGAATTGCAATAGACAAAAGGAGTCCGTATTTTAACAGCTTAACTATCAACCTATAACGAATTATTTTTCACCTGTGTAAATACTCGCAATACCAAACGTAAGCGGGATACACTTAGTATTTGTGTAGCCCACACTTTCCATTACATCGAGGAATTTTTGTCCGTAAGGAAACGCTTCAACTGATTCAGGCAAATAAGTATAAGCGCGTTGATCCTTAGAAACCCATTTCCCCAGGTTTGGTAAAATAGACTTGAAGTAAAAATTGTAGAGTTGCTTGATGGGAAAATGCTGGGGTTTAGAAAATTCGATGATTACTGTTTTCCCTTTTTTGGTCAGAACCCGATGCATTTCAGCCAATCCTTTTTCGAGATTTTCAAAGTTTCTCACGCCAAAGGCAACTGTGATAGCATCGTAAGACTCATCCTCAAAAGGAAGATTTTCGCTGTCGCCATATTTCATTTCAACAAC
>NZ_JAVLBN010000109.1:0-592 GCF_031581065.1 Salibacter sp. | reverse complement strand
TTCATTATTAGAACTTCTCTCCTCCTAAACCTTAACCTCAACCTTGACCTCGACCTTGACCTTGACCCTGGCTGTCAGCAACTTAAACGTAAAACTCATAACCCGTGAGCGTCAGCGAGCTCGCTGCGTTCTCCGCGTTTCCTGCAAAGCAAACATCACTTCCTCGCTACGACCGCTGCGTTACCCCCACTTTAAGCTTAAAACTCAATCCGCTACCTCGTTTTGAGCCCCGCGAAAAACATATTTCACTATTCATTCTTGAGCAAAGCGAATGAACATGTCTCCTCAGCCTCAACCTCGATTCAACCTCATTTCTCCAAAATAACACCCAATCACCAACCGTACATCGAGACTTTCGCTAATTTTGCTGCTCATTATGCTGTACATCAAAGCACTTCATATCATTTTCGTGGTCACCTGGTTTGCCGGGCTGTTCTACATCGTAAGATTATTCATCTATCACACTGAAGCTGAACAACGGTCAGAACCGGAAAAGTCAATCCTCCAGTCGCAATTCAGGCTCATGGAGAAAAGACTTTGGTACGGAATCACCTGGCCAAGTGCGGTTCTGACCATGATTTTTGGAATTTGG
>NZ_JAVLBN010000108.1:0-607 GCF_031581065.1 Salibacter sp. | reverse complement strand
GTGTTCTTTGTTTCCTTGCCGGTCAGGCAGGTTTGTGGTGAAAAAATAAAGGCTAAAAAACTCCCAAACTTGGTGATCGCCGACCTCGCAGATAGTTCAACCTGAAATTTTAGCAACAGACCAAGCCAATTAAACAATGCCAAGATCTACCAGGCTCATTTCCATATATGAATTTTGATTATTTACCAAGATCAGGTAAATTTAAATAAAATCATTCAATATGAAAAACACATCAATATCACTAGGAAATTATTTTGACGAATTCGTCAATGGTCAGGTTGAATCCGGTAGATATAAAAATGTAAGCGAGGTCGTTAGAGCCGGTCTTAGACTTTTAGAAAATGAAGAAAGTAAAGCGATTACTTTAAAAAATGCTATCCAGGAAGGAATTGACAGTGGAATTGCAGATGATTTTGATGCAGACAAACATCTAAAAGAGTTAAAAGCTCAATATAAAAAAGATGGCTGAATACGTGGTCACAAAAAAGGCAGTTCATGATCTGTCTGAAATATAGGAATATACAGTTGAAACATGGTCAGAACAACAAGTAGACAAATGATGAACTATGCTGATTGACATAAACCTGATATTAACTTAATTAACTCA
>NZ_JAVLBN010000107.1:0-608 GCF_031581065.1 Salibacter sp. | reverse complement strand
TATTTTAATTCAGCTAAAACTGAAAAATTACTGGATGAATATGAAGAGCTAATGAAACAACTCAATAAAATAATGAAGTCTTTGGATTATTAATTCTGAATTTAAGCTTACCACTATCTATACTTGACAAGTTACTGAGGTCGAGGCCGAGGTCAAGGTCGAGAGCATTCTAATAGTGCATTTGGGTTTATTGTGAGGTTAAGTTGTTAAGTGTTTTGTAGTAGACCAGAACATGAGTTTACCACTATCTATACTCGACCTTAACCTTGACCTTAGCCCTTTTCTTCCTACTGCTTTAACTATACTAGCACTTAAATATAATGAAGCAAATAAGTTTATTGATAACTGGAGGAGCGGGGTTTGCCCAGTGAAATGAAGGCAAAATGGAAGGTTTTTACATGACATACGTTTTGAAAAGCCTTAAGGATGGTGAACATTATACTGGTTACACAAAAGATTTGCCTTCAAGATTTCAGGCACATAATGAAGGGAAAGTTTTCTCTACAAAACATAGAAGGCCTTTTGAGTTAATTTACTACGAAGCATGTCTAGATAAAGATGATGCTATAAAAAGGGAGAAATATCTTAAAACGCATTATGGAAGGATG
>NZ_JAVLBN010000106.1:0-610 GCF_031581065.1 Salibacter sp. | reverse complement strand
GCCCGCTTTTGATCAAAAAAGCTCCCTCGCGAACATCAGGTAAAACATTGAACTTCGACTGACTCATCGCCACAACAGCCCAAAAAGCTAGCCCAATTCCCAATATCTCCATCAAAAATAACCAGCTGTTTTTTGCGAAAAGCGGCCTCGTTCCCGCGCGATTTCATCGCGAGGCTACTTATTTTAATTGTGTTACCGCAGCATCACAAATGCAGCGAAGCAGGTTTTTATATTTTTGATCCCTTACCACACGATATGCTATCGCTAATCGTGCGGTAGCAGGGAAAAATCGCCTCTGATGAGACTTGATTTTTTTCTGTCTTTTTTATCAAGAAAAAGATTGGCTAAAATAATGATTCAATACTTAGCTTGGATACCTGCGAGACAGGTATAACCAAATCTTAAACACAATTCACAGGAACTCTCATATTTCACTATCTACATTGGTAACTAATTTGTATATTATGCTAATATAATCAAATAAGTTGAAGAAACTTATTAAACTAAAACTATTTTTTTATAGAACCATAGATAGAACACTCACTCAAAGCCCCTTACATCACTCTCAATAGTGAAGAATTTATATATAACTCAATAACTATTTCATTGA
>NZ_JAVLBN010000105.1:0-621 GCF_031581065.1 Salibacter sp. | reverse complement strand
ATGTTAATCGTAAAAGAAGTTGAATTATTGAAAAGTAAATTATTAGTTGTGTCAACTTCAATAAAGTCATCAACTCCATCAAAATAGTAGGCGCTATTGCTATTTCCAAACCGATCGGTTGTTAAAGCAACTCCTCCGGATGGAACTCCATCATTATTGAATGTACTCTCATCATTTGCGTTTCCATTAAATGGATACCATGCAATGAGTCCGTTTGAAGGTACATTTGGAGGGAGCGTTTGCGTATTTCCTGATAAGGTAAACAATATCAGGATAGCAAAAAAAAGTAGCTTTTTAAAATAGGGCATCATAGGATTGAATTAAACACTCGATACAAATTAATGAAAATTAGTTTAAAGTAGTCGGTGTCTTCTTATTTTACAGATATTTATCTTTGCACAAAACATTGAACAATGACTTTAAAAGACAAGATAAACAGCGACATTAAAAATGCCATGAAGGCGAAAGAGCGCGAGAAGCTTGAGGCTCTTCGCTCGATTAAATCTGCAATATTGAATGCCGAATCAGAAAAAGCCGGATCTGAACTCAACGAAGAAAAAGAGTTGGGCATGCTGCAAAAGCTTTTAAAGCAAAGAAAAGATAGTGCCGAGCTTTATAAGG
>NZ_JAVLBN010000104.1:0-659 GCF_031581065.1 Salibacter sp. | reverse complement strand
CCAGATTGAGAAGTAGCAATGTCTACGTCTAGAGTTCCAATAGTAGCTCCATAAGCATGCATCCAGAAAGTTAATTCTGCGTCACCGCCAAAATTACTCAGTTCAATAAGGGGAGATGTTAAGTCCGTTGTCGAATTAGTAAATCCTGATGTTTCAACATAGGCATAACTAAAACCACTTTGAGCACCATTAGGACCTGTATTACTTGAGCTTGTTGATCCACTATTCGTACTCCACTCAGCAGGAGTATTTGTCCAGTTAGCCAAAGAGTTAAATTCATCTTCAAAAAGAAGTGAATCATATCCTACAGTACAATTGGTACCTTGAGGAAACTGTATTGCTGTTTGGAAAAAGTGAGGTCCATCCCACTGAGAAGTATCGTTTGGCCCACATATTTCACGTACATAAAAGTCATAACCTGTAGCGGTATTAAGAGGAGAAATAGTAGTTGTTGTGCCTGTTACTGGGGTACCTGAACCTGGAACAGGGTTTCCTGTTGGAACCGCTACAACCTCATAATTATTAGCTCCGCCCGTCCACGAAAAATCAGCAGATGAAGATGTAACATTTGTAATATTGATATTATCAGGCGCAGGACAGGTTGGCGTTTCTCTTATCTCAATATCATCTAACAGGATATCGTTGTAAAACGCTGTTCC
>NZ_JAVLBN010000103.1:0-690 GCF_031581065.1 Salibacter sp. | reverse complement strand
ACACCCCCGACGCGCTCGCAAGCGGTTACCTGCACGGCACCGCCATGGCGCTCCAGGGGCTGTTGCAACGGTGCGCGGCGAATGCGCCTGAGGCGCTGACGGCGGTCTTAACCGGTGGCGATGCCATCTTGATCAGCCGTTATCTGGACCGGTCGGTCACCTTGCGCCCGGACCTTGTCCTCGAAGGCATAGCCGCCCTTCAGTAGCATTTGCGAATTGCCCGTTGCGGTCAACCGGGGTACCCTCCCACGCTGCATGAAAGATGCTGGCGTAGCTCAGTTGGTAGAGCAGCTGATTTGTAATCAGCCGGTCGGGGGTTCGAATCCTCTCGCCAGCTCCAATTTTCCGCTCGCTTGCTGCGGTGTGCTAACTTGGTCAATTATCTTAATTTTGATGATGCTTCTCGATCAGCATAAAGCGTGCCTTCTGGTTCGGTAAGACCGTTGATCGGGGTGCAAGGGAAACGGAATGCGAGTGGTACATGTATACAAGGCCTTTACCGACGCGAACGCAGGGGGCGTCGCTCGGTCGATTGCAGCGCTTGCGGCGGGCATGCGCGGGCATCCAGTAGATCATTGCCTCTACACGCTTTCACCAGAGGGGCCTTGGGCGCGCGATCTGTCAGAGATTAATCTCAGCGTTCAGGCGGGTCGGCGGACAGGCGTGGTTTTCTCCACCGATTTTTCTATG
>NZ_JAVLBN010000102.1:0-720 GCF_031581065.1 Salibacter sp. | reverse complement strand
ATAAAAAGTTATCCCATTCTAAACTTGCGAAAAAGTCTGAACCGGGAAAAAAGTTTTCCGGATACTCATATCTTCTCAATTCTGAGGTTAATCGAATTCCATTTAAATCCTCTAAACGCGAACCGAATATCAAACCATCTCTGTAATCAATATCAAAAATATATCCGGCTTCTTGAGTAAAACTCCATCCTTTTTTCCCTGTAGTTTCAAGACCTAAAGAAATACCCATGCTATTTGAGAAAATATCTCCCAGTAATGAGCTAACCGGAAACTTAAGAGTATATTCTCTATTCTTATTCACTAAACTGCTGTCTGATTGAGCATTGAGTTGTGAGAATAAAAACAGAAAAGCCGATATAATTAGAAGTGATAGTATCTTTTTCATAACGGTAGTGTTTAATTGATTTCTATTCCTGAAAATATCAAACACAATTAAGCTCAGCTTTTAATTGTATAAAAAAAATATTGATTTAAAGACTTTTAAAGTCTATTCAACTTTTTTATAGACATCTTCGCGTTGTAAGCCATTTAAAAAAATTGAGAATAGTCCAGTTGAATCAGAATATTGGCAATGTCTGTGGATAGGCTCTTCGAGAGGTTTTCCGTCATAACCATCGTAAAACACTAACTGAACTCCCTGAAACTTATACTTTTTCTCGATTATCCCTTCTCGCTTTCCTGTATGCTTATTGATGTAGTAATTGCTCCAAATAGAATCAT
>NZ_JAVLBN010000101.1:0-750 GCF_031581065.1 Salibacter sp. | reverse complement strand
CAAATGCAGACTCAACATACTGGATAATTGATGGCCAGCGAACACGAGAAGGTGAAACAAGTTTTACGCTACCTTATCGCGGAAACACTTCTTTTACCTATTGGGCAGTAAACTCTGAAACGTGTAAAGACTCTGCAAACATTACAATTGGAGACACTTCTCTATCAGAACTCTTGACGCTCGAGTTTCCATCCGTCATAACACCAAATGGAGACGGCATCAACGATTACTTTGAGTTAAAGGGCAACAGTGATCTGGCTTATTGCGCAGAAGTGCAAATTTTCAACCGCTGGGGAAACCTCATTTTTGAGGGAACAGCAAATGAAATCCGCTGGGATGGAAAAACCTTTTCAGGAGAAGAAGTCCCACCGGGAACTTACTACTTCACAGCAACAGTAGGAAATCAACAAAAAAGAGGTAGTATAACTGTTTTGAAGTAGGAATTGACTGAACCTAAAAGGGAGTGTATCAAAAGGCATTTATGAGGTCAAACTGAAAATCGCAAGTTATTAACTTACTCCTTTTAGATATTAAAACTCCTCGTGTAGCCTTTTAAAACCGGAGAAATCCCTTTTCCGGTTTTGATACACCCCCTAAATCAACCACTATGAAACCTAACCCTAAACCTAAAAATTACATTCCTAATCCGTAATAACCTCTCAAGCCATTTGGATAAATTCCTTCTAACAATACGCCTCCCTCTTTGTTGGAGAGTATTTCATTTAGCTCTTCGGGATTATCAATTGGTTT
>NZ_JAVLBN010000100.1:0-778 GCF_031581065.1 Salibacter sp. | reverse complement strand
GCGGTTGGCGGTTGGCAACTTAAACGTTAAACTCATAGCCCCTGAGCTCCAGCAAACACGCTGCGACCTCCGCGTAATTCAGCAGAGCAAACATCACTTCCTCCGCGCTCGCTGCGTTATTCACGTCACAAAGAACACCGAGAATTCACAGCGTACACAAAGTCTTCGTGACCATTGTGTCTTCTTCGCGACCTCCGTGACCTAAATTTTTTTCACAATCTGAACATCATTAGAATGCTCTCGACCTTAGCCTTGACCTCGACCTTGGCTTTTGGCTTTTGGCTTTTGGCTTTTGGCGGTTGGCGGTTGGCGGTTGGCTGTTGGTTGTTGGCTTTTAGCTTTTAGCTTTTAGCAAAACAAAAAACATCAAAATCAACGAACCATCTTCTCTATCTTAGTGAATCTTAGCAATTCTTAGCTTTTGCGAAGCGAAAGGTTAGAAGTGCTTAGACCCTCGTGACGTAGGAACGGGGTCTTAGCCTTTGGCCCCAGCCAAAGCTTAGATGAACTTAGACCCTCGTGACGCAAGGAACGGAACCCTTAACAACTTAAATTCACAATGAACCCAAAACCACTATTAGAACTCTCTCGACCTAGACCTCAACCTCGGCTAGACCTCACCAAAAATTCTACCTACATTTGCACCCAAAATCACCAGTTGAAGCACATCGACAAATACATAGTTGGCAGGTTTCTCAAAACCTATCTCTTCAGCATACTCATACTCGCCTTCATCATTATTGTTTTCGATATTTCAGAAAAAATCGATGACTTCACT